>JASHSC010000573.1 GCA_030036915.1 Terriglobia bacterium | reverse complement strand
TTCACCCTTTCCGAGCCGCAAGTGGGGCAGACAACGCCTTTTGGCCATCGCTTCGCAACAAGGTAATTGAGGCAGTTGTCGGGATTGGCGAAGTATTTGACGGCTTCCTGCAAGGTCTTGGGTTCGCTCATGGTCTTGTTCTCCATGAGTCAAATAGTAGCCTAAATCAGTGGATGAGTCAAGTGATTTATTGCCCTATTTTGGATTATCCGCCTTGCTCGGGTCGGAACCACCGAGAAGCACCCTCAAAATTCCAATATCGAACCATCAATTTGTTTCCGTAGCGCTGGTGAGGGCGAAGAAATGGTGTCCCATAATTGCCAGCGTTACGGCCTTGCTGAAGTGTTGCCGATGGAGCCGCAGCGATTGGACGAGGAACTTCCAATACTCCTGGCGGTAATTGCTCCGCAACCCCTGCTGCCACAGAGAGCGGCTGAGAGCAACCAGGTCTGAAAACACCAGCGGTGAGCGCGACCCGCTTCCCAATTGAGAGAGGAACGCCGAGGTGCGCTGGAAATACTCGCGCGGATTGTAGATGGTCCGCAGAATGCGGCGATATCCCTCAAGAAGTTCCTGGGTGTCCATGCGGGGGATGAAGTTCAAATCCGCGAGTGTGTTATTTCCCAGGCTGGATTTCAACAGGCGGCCCTCCGCCTTCAGCCGCCGCCATAACTGGGTGTTGGGCAGGGCGGTCAACAAGCCTACCATGGAAAGCGGGATTGCCGCCTGCCGGATGAACTCGATTTGCCGGTCAAATACGTCCGGCGGGTCATTGTCAAATCCCACGATAAAGCCCGCCATCACTTCCATCCCATAAGCCTGAATCAGCCGCACACTTTCCAGGAGATCTTTGCGAAGGTTTTGAAACTTGGTGGTTTCCTTCAAACTCTCCGCCACCGGTGTTTCAATTCCGAGAAAAACCCGCGTGAAATGCGCCGCGCGCATCAGCTCCAGCATTTCCTCGTCCTCCGCAAGATTCAGGGAGGCCTCCGTAAAAAGTGTGAAGGGGAATTTGTGATCGCGCATCCACTCCACAAGCCGAGGGAGCAGGGCTTTGACGCTCTTCTTGTTTCCGATGAAATTGTCATCAACCATAAAGACCGAGCCCCGCCAGCCCAGGCGGTAAAGCTGATCGAGTTCGGCGCACACCTGGTCCGGAGTCTTGGTGCGCGGGCGCCGGCCGTAGATTTCGATGATGTCGCAAAATTCACAGGTGAATGGGCAGCCGCGGGAAAATTGAATCGACATGCAACTGTAGCGGCCCATTGAAGCCAAATGCAGGGCGGGGAGAGGGGTGCGCGTGACATCCACCATTTGCGGGCTTGAATACCGCGATTTGGCGGCGCCGCGCTCGAGATCTCCGGCAAGTTCTCCAATCACGTCTTCCGCCTCGCCCTCGACAATGTGATCAGCCTGTGAAATGGAATGATCATGAGCGCTGGCAATCGGACCACCCACCACGGTCCGCTTGCCCAGGCGTTTGGCCCGGGCAATTTGTTCCTTCATTGAGCTGCCCTGCACGATCATCCCGCTAAAGAAGATGACGTCAGCCCACTGAAGGTCGGAATCCTTGAGGCGCTGTACGTTGGAATCCACCAGACGTTTTTCCCAAGTCGGCGGCAGCAGTGCGGAAACGGTCAGCAATCCCAAGGGAGGATACGCCGAGCGCTTTCCCGGGAAACGCAAAGCGTGCTTGAAGCTCCAGAACGTGTCGGGAAATTCTGGATAAACGAGCAGGACTTTCATCACTACCCCTCCCGGGAAAAATTGATCAAGCCGACTGACTTGTTGCCTTTCCGCAGCAGACGAGCACGAAGCATGGACTAAATCATCCAATCCACAGTTAATCTGCTGGCCGAAACCCCATGTGGCAGGTTCTGCAAGTCAGGGCTCAGTTTAGCATCAACAGACGCGGCGCCCTAGCAAAAAGCTTCGCTGGGTTTTGATCGCAGACGATGTCTAGGTTTTCCCGCAATTCAAACAATCCGGCCAATCCGATGAGATGGCGGCGTATTTCGCCATACCACCGACCGCCGCGCATTCGCACCCGCACCCGCACGGATTTGATTTCAAGAAACTCTGGGGTTATCTTGTTGGGTTTCGAAACTCAGTCCTGCATCAGGGAGTTGGCCTTGTGATCATTGCTGACCTTGCGGAAATCACCGGCCGCACTTATCCGGCGCGGCGCCGAACGCAAAACCTGGTGGGCGGAGCCAGCCCCATTCAGGTGAAAAGTTTTTCCATGGGATTCGTCACGCTGGAACCCCATGGCGGCCAAGTGCCCTGGCACAACCAGGAACAAGAGGAGATTTACCTGATCCTCGAAGGCCAAGGCGAGATGTGCCTGGGAACGGAGAAATCCGCGCTCAAGGCGGGTCAAGCCGTCTATATTCCTCCTAAAGTTTTTCATCAACTTACCAACACAGGCACGGACGTCATGCGCATGATTTATTGCTATGGTCCGGCCGGCGATGTGGCGCATTGGCGCCAGGAATTGGAAGGAACATTGCCCCGCGCCGGCGCGGAAGCTCCACCACTTCCCATCGGCGCGCATCCTCAACACGCGGAGAAGGCGGAAACCTGAAGATGGAAAACTCAAAAATTCATTCCGTGGGAATCATCATGAACGGCGTCACGGGGCGCATGGGCCTGAACCAGCACCTGCGCCGCTCGATTATCGCTATCATGAAACACGGCGGCGTCAGGATCAGCGACGCAGAACGAATCGTGCCGCGCCCCCTGCTGGTGGGAAGGAGCCATGCCAAGCTGGAAGCGATCTCGCGCGAATTTGGCGGCTTGCCGTTTTCGACTCATCTCGATACAGCCCTCGCCGATTCGGAATATTCGGTTTATTTCGATGCTCAAACCACTCCCCAGCGCTTCGATGCAGTCAGCAAAGCCATCGCTGCGCGCAAGCACGTTTATTGCGAAAAGCCCGTCGCCGAGACGCTTCAGAAAGCCCTGCAACTTTACCGGCGGGCGGAATCGGCGGGAATCAAAAACGGCGTCGTGCAGGACAAGCTCTGGCTCCCGGGGCTGGTGAAACTCCAGCGATTGCGCGACCAGGGCTTCTTCGGCCGTATTCTTGCAGTGCGCGGCGAGTTCGGTTATTGGGTTTTTGAAGGTGACACCATTCCCCCGCAGCGCCCTTCGTGGAATTACCGCAAGGAAGACGGCGGCGGAATTGTTCTCGACATGTTCTGCCACTGGCGGTACATCCTTGACAACCTTTTTGCCCCGGTGAAGGCCGTCTCCTGCATCGGCGCAACCTTAATTCCCCAGCGCCGGGACGAATCGGGAAAGCCTTATGCCTGTACGGCCGATGATTCCGCTTTCGCGAATTTCGAACTCGAAGGCGGAATCCTTGCGC
>JASHSC010000055.1 GCA_030036915.1 Terriglobia bacterium | reverse complement strand
CCTTCCAGGATTGCTTCGTCGAACATCTGGAGGATATCCGGATCGCGCGTTCCGCCCAGGAAGCAGCGCAGCAGAGCCTTGCCTTCCGGCGCGCGATGGTCAAACTTGGTGTGAACGAACGTGCAGGCGAGCATTCGCCGCTGCTCCTTGCGCGGCACGAGAAATCCAAAGCCCGGCGGAAGCGCGGCGCGAACTTTTTCATCAAATCCCAGCGAGACGGTCATCGACGAACTATAGGGGATGCCCTCGAGCAATTCGCTCAGGCGATGGTCGAGCGGCGCGATCATCCCGCCCGCATGGCGAGCCGGCAGAGCGAGAATTACGGCGTCCGCATCGTGCGCTTTGTAATGCTCGCAATTGATCAGGAATCGGCGGGAGCAGGAATCTCCCAATCCTCCCGGGCCGCCGGGAGCAAACTCCAGCGTCAGCACCTTGCGGCCTAGGAAAATACGGTGCTTCTCCACCTCCGCCGCGAGCTTTTGAGTCAGTTGTTGCAGGCCGCCCTTGAGAGTCATAAAGAGCGGCAATTTGCCGGATTGAGAATTTCCACCAACCGAGCCCGATGAGTTCCCTCCGCCATCGGTCCGACGCTGGCGCATAGCCTCGAGCGTAGCGCGCGTCAGGCTGCCGTGCTTGCGCTCCATTTCCCAAAAGCGCGGCAGCACGGAGCGCATGCTGAGCGCCTCGGAATCTCCGCCGTAGACTCCCGCCAGCAAGGGGTCAGCGATGTTATCCACCATCGCCTGGCCGAAATGGCGCTTCACAAAGCTCGCAACCGATTCGTCCTCTTTCTCGGTCGGGGGCGGAGAGGAAAACATTTCACCTGCGGCTTTCAATTTCGCGCTCCACGGCAACAGATCGGTGGTGAGTATGGGCCAGAAGCGCGTGGGCACCAGAAACATCAGGCCATCAGGAAGCGGCACCAGTCGCTTGTGATGAAGAATGTAGGTGCGGCGCGCGTGGTCGTTCGAGCCCATCAGGTCGTCGCCCAGCCCCAGCTCACGAGCCATGGCCGCCGCTTCGGGTTTTTCGGCAAGGAAACTGTCGGGGCCGGCTTCCACCAGGAATCCGTCTACCGTCTCCGAGCGAACTACTCCGCCCAGCCAGGGATTGGATTCAATCAGAACTTCTTCAATGGGAGCGCCCGCTCGGCGCGCGCGCGCCAGCGTATGGGCCGCCGCCAGGCCGGAAACGCCTCCTCCAATAACGACCACTTTGCGAGTTTTTGTCGGTTCGGCCATTCTGAAAAGGTGGATTTCTCTTTATTCCTGCTGGAACAACCATATCATCGATTACCCACGCAAATTCATAACTTTTCATTCATGGCGGCAGCGCGCGCGGTTACCAGGCCGGCCAGTGCTGAAAGGAACTTGGGGCTGGCGTTCAGGGATTCCGACCGCCGCACCACCACCCCGCGCGCCTTCCCGTAATCGCGGAAATGAATATCGATGTCGTAAAGAATTTCGACGTGATCGCAGACAAACCCCACCGGAATCAGCAGCACGTGCTTCACGTCGGCATGGGCGAGTTCATCGATTTGCGACTCCACGGTCGGACCCAGCCACTTATCCCCCGTCATGCCCTGGCTCTGAAACGCCACGCGATAATCGGTTAACCCGATTCCGGCCGCCACCAGGGCCGCGGTCTCCGGCACCTGGCGCTCGTAAGGGTCACCGTCGGCTATAGTTCGTTCCGGCACGCTGTGGGCGGTGAAAATGATGGGAACGTCGCCGGCAATTTCGTTTTTCGCCGCCTCAACCGCCGCGGCAGCGCGCTCACAGAAGGCCTCGATCAATCCCGGATGGTCATGCCAGCTTTCCACGAATTCCACGGTCAGGCCGGGATGAACTTTTTCCACCGCTTCCATCAACGATTTGCGATAAAGACCGATGCTGGTGCGGGAATTTTGCGGCGCCATGCACACAGCCACAAGGCGTAGGACGCCGTCATCCGAAAGCTGATGAACCGCGTCGGCAATAAACGGCTTCCAGTTTCTCATGCCCACGTAAACAGGGTGGGAGATTAGCTGCGCGAGGCCCTCCGCCTGCAAGGTGGTAAAGCGCAACAGCGGGGATCCGCCGCCAATCAGGGCGTAGCGACGGGTGATCTCCTTCACGGCCGGTTCGGGCAATGGACGCCCGCCGCGCACGTTCAGCAGGAACTGCGGAATGTCCGAAAGCTGATCTGGCGCCCCGTGCGCCAACAGCAGGACAGCCCAGTTATCCCCCGACGGCTGAGGATTCGGTGTATGCTTCATGGTTTGTCGCGGGCCGAGGTAAACGGCTCCGCCAGCACGATGACTCGCGCCAAATTCTCTCGTTTGTCCCTTGTTGACTATATCACGCATGGCGGGAGTTCAGATTCGTTGACCCTCAGATTCGTTGACCTTTAAATCTGGTGCTCAATTCTGCTAGAGTCTCGGGGGCGGACGTGCCCTGTGGGTCCGCCGCAACGCACCAACCTGGGGATGCGAGGGAAAATTCGGCATGAATCGCCGCAGATTCGGACGCACGGGCTGGAAGGTCAGTGAGCTCGGTTACGGCATGTGGGGCATGGGCGGCTGGAGCGGCTCCGACGATGCTGAGTCGAAATTATCCCTGCAACGTGCCGTCGACTTGGGCTGCAATTTCTTTGACACAGCTTGGGCCTACGGAAGCGGCCGCAGCGAGAAGCTTTTGGGTTGGCTCATTCGGCAAAACGCGGGACAGAAACTCTATACGGCAACTAAGATTCCGCCCAAGAATTTCCGCTGGCCCAGCCGCCGCGAATTTGAACTTGAGGACTGCTTCCCTCCCGAGCACATTGATCAATATGTCCATTCCAGCCTCAAGAATATGGGGCTTGAAAGCATTGATTTGATCCAATTCCATACTTGGGAAGACGGCTGGCTTGAAGATGACCGGTGGGTGAAAAAAATCGATGACCTTCGCGCGCACGGACTCATTCACGCCGTGGGCATCAGCATCAACCGCTGGGAGCCGTGGAATGGCGTGCGCGCGGTTGAGGCCGGCCTGATAGACGCGGTGCAGGTGATCTACAACATCTTTGACCAGAACCCGGAGGACCGGCTCTTCCCGGCCTGCGCCGCAATGGACGTGGCGGTTATCGCGCGCGTTCCATTTGACGAAGGCACTTTGACCGGCAGTCTGACCCTTGACAGCAAATGGCCTGCGGACGATTGGCGCAGAACTTACTTCGTGCCGGAAAACCTCAAGGCCAGCGTGCAGCACGCGGAGGCTCTGCGCCCGGTAATTCCTCCGGGCATGAACATGCCGCAGATGGCGCTGCGATTCATTCTGAACAACCCCACGGTGAGCACCATCATCCCCGGCGTGCGCAAGGTGACAAACGTGGAAGCGAACGTCTCCGCGGCCAATCGCGGCCCTTTGCCGGTTGATCTGCACACCGAATTGCGAAAGCATCGATGGGACCGCACGCCCACTCCGTGGTCGCAATAAAAGTGAGATGCGCTGATGAATTACCGCCGCTTCGGCCGCACCGGCTGGATAGTAAGTGAAATCGGTTATGGAATGTGGGGAATGGCGAGCTGGACGGGATCCAGCGACAGCGAATCCCGAGAATCACTTCAACGCGCCGTTGATTTGGGCTGTAATTTCTTTGACACCGCCTGGCATTACGGCTTCGGCCACAGCGAAAAGCTGCTGGGAGAATTGGTGCGCCGCAATTCCGCGAAAAAACTCTATGTGGCAACCAAGATTCCTCCCAAGAATATGGTTTGGCCGGCGTATCCGGAGTTCACGCTTGACGATTGTTTTCCTCCCGAGCATATCGAGCAGTATCTGCACATCAGCCTGGAAAATCTGGGGATGGAGAGTTGCGACCTGATTCAGTTCCACACCTGGTCCGACGCGTGGATGGAGGATGACCGTTGGGCAAAGAAGGTTGAGGATCTGCGCCGGCAAGGATTGTTTCAAGCTGTGGGCATCAGTTTGAATCGCTGGGAGCCTTGGAATGGCGTGCGCGCGGTCCGCTCGGGGTTGATTGACTCCGTACA
>JASHSC010000572.1 GCA_030036915.1 Terriglobia bacterium | reverse complement strand
CACGCTGTGAATGTTGGCCTGCTTGTAGAACAGCCGCACTTTCTGCGGGCCGACGGTTTGCAGTTGCAGCATCTCGAGCAGGCTATGAGGGATTTTGGCGAGCTGCTCCTGGTGATAGCTCGATTTTCCAGTTTCGACGAGCTCGGTGATTTTCTTGGCCAGATCGGCGCCAATGCCGGGAATGTCTGTAAGCTTGCGGTTGGGATCGCGCGCAATGTCTTCCAGGCGCTCCGGAAAGCTTTCAATCGAGCGTTTGGCACGATCGTAGGCGGCGGCCTTGAAGGTCCACTTGGGATCATCCTGATTGATCTTCATGAGATTGGAAATCTCTTCGAAGACGGCGGCGATTTCTCGGTTTTCCATCGGGTGCCTCCGGGCCGAGCGACTTGAGGAATTATTTTACTGCGAAAGTGCCTGCGAACGATTATACGTGCGCATACCCAGCCAGATGAGCGCACAAGTGGCCGCCGGCCAAACGGCGATGGCGAGAATAATCAAAGTGGGGCCGCCCAGGGAAGTGTATGCGGCGACATAAGAGGGGAGCTCTGTTCCAATCGCCAGAGTGCTGAGATAGAGCACGGCAAGTTCTGCGAAAGTCCACGCGCGCGCCTTTACCCAGAAATACGTCAAGGGGAGAATTGCGAGGACGAAGTGATGCTGCCAGCAGAAAGGCGCCGTGAGAAGGTAGACGAGCGGCAAAAGGATAAGTTCGTCCACCAGCCCTTTGGCGTCGCGCCTTTTTCGCCAACACCAATAAAGGAATACAAGCCCGATTGCCAGGCTGCAAGCCTTCTCAAAGAGGCTCAGCCCGTGCGGGACAGGCCATTCCGTGGCGTCGTTAAGGTTGGCGAAGTATTTAGGGCCGCAGATGGCATCAATAAGTCCGGCGAGGGAGCGGTTGGAGGTATTCCCCAGCCCGGAAGAAATTGCAGGATAAATTGCCGTCAGCCAGGTAAAATTAGTGTGCCAACCCAATGCCCAGATGGAACAACCCATAAATCCAGCAACGCCCGATGCGTAGGCGGCAAGCCACCGCCACTGCCGGCGCAGGGCAAGGAGCGGAACGGCGACAATTGGCGAAACCTTCAGCACCGTGCCAAGCGCAAAACATAGCGCGGAAGAGACCGGCCGCTGACGGCTGAGCAGGTATACGCCCAGAGTCCACAGGAAGAGGACTGTGGCGTTTGCCTGGCCGAATACGAGATTGCATCTTAAGGGGAAGAAGCAACAGGCTGCGACGAAGATGAGAACTCCAAGCGCCAGATCAGGGCCAGTGGGAAACAGCCATAAAGTAAGATAGACGCTCGCCGCAACGAAGACGATGATCAAAATTTGCCAGAGGATATACGCGGATTGCCAAGGCAACAGCACGAACGGCGCCATGAAAATCGCAGAAAAAGGCGGGTTGGTGAATTGCATAACCTGCCCGAACCCCTCCTCGCGTCCCATTTGTGCCCAGGGTGTGGAGTTGTCTGCGTTTTTGAATAACAACGTGTATCCCTGGCTTCGGTCTGCAGGAGGATAGTAGAGGGGTGTGGCGGCACGCTGTAGGGCAACTTTTCCGCCAAGATAGAAGACGGGAAAATCCACTGGGACGAGGTCATCCTCCTGCATGAAGGCGCGCTCCGAGGCGCTCTCAATGTTCGAGGTCAGCACGAGGCCCAGAATGGTCAGGCAGGCAAACAACAACCAGGTGCGCTGGTTCTGCGAGCTTGCGGAGTGTGCCGTATTGCTTTCCATGAGCGCTACTGCCGCGCCTGGGATTTCTCCGCCTGCGCCGACGACTCGTTGCCGCCAGCCGCGGGCTCCAGGGAGTTGCGTTCCCAGGCCTCCTCAAGTTGATCTTCAAAATCCTTCACAGGATGGTAGTGCGAACGCAAATAATTTCGAAGTGGTCGTTCCGCGCTTCCGTCCGCCCCCGGACTGCGTGGAACGTCGAGCCATGCGGACCACATGACCCACTGGACGCGATACTTTTCGAGCATATCGACGACATTCTGTACTTGGTCCGGCCGCGTGTAAGTGCTGTCCGTAACGAAGGAGACTCTGGCAGGATCCTGGAGTCCGAGCAGGAAATATTCATCGCAGTCATCCGCCTGGAAAAAATAATCCTCCGGATGCGTGTGCTCAAGAATCCAGCGGTACTTCACGTAATGGTCAGGGTCTAAAAGTGCGGTGCGGCCTGTGGGGGTGTCGAGAAATCCCTTCCAGCCGGCTTGGAGGAGCCCCGGCTGCGCAAGCAAAGCCAACAATCCGCCCGCCCAGGCCGCGTGCTTAAGGGCGCGGGAAATGCGGCCCTGGCCCTGGATCATCCAGATATAGACGATCAGCGCGGGCGCGGACACCGAAATCAACCTAAACCATACAGGTGACGTCGCGATCCCCAGGAACAGGACGAGCCCGACAATGCTCACAAGCATAAGACGGTCCCAGGGTTCCGCCGATTCCGCCTCCGATCGCCGACGATACCGAAGGAAAAAAAGCAGATAGACCATGGGCAGCAGAATATGAATGAAAATCCACATCAACAACGCCCCTTCCTCAATCCCCGCCGGAAGGTCAGTGGGTAAGTCGGCGCCGTAAACGTAATGAGTTCCCCAAAACCATTTGGACCAGTACTTCATCAGGAAGACAACCGTGCAATTGATAAACAGCTTTGCGCCAACCTTCCAGGCCAAATAAGCCGCTACGGAGAAGGTTATGGCGAGGAACGGAACGGACAGACACAATGCGGATTGTGTCAGCCAGAGGCGAGTCTTCTTTTTTGCGCGCCACTCCCAGGCAAGGAATGCGCCGAAGCCGGCTAAGGCCACAATTCCACGCGAATGGGTAAACAAAACTGCCAAGCCGCAGAGCGCCCCCGCTGCCACCCATCGGGAGGGACTTCGCTGGGGCATCAACACCGCCATGGCCGCCATACAGGCCAGCGCGCTGAACCAGTGGTGGGTAGCGTCAGGCTCAGAAAAATATGCGACGCCCACAAAGAGCAAGCCGGGAAGGTAAACCGACACGCCCATCAGGACCTGTTTCGAGATCAGCACGCAAATCCAAGCTAGTCCTACTCCCAACAAAACCCACACGGCGCTAGGAATCCATGCGCGAACGCCAAAAACCTTGAAGAGTAAAACGTAGAACACTTGCGTACCCGGGAAAGTAAACTGGAAAAAGTCACGATAAATGAACTGCCCTTTCAGCATCTTCGTTGCTTCCAGCAAATAAATGGGCGCGGTGTCCCCCTCGTAAACGGGCGTGTGGGGAAAAACGAAGGCATCGAGGTACAGGCAGCTCGTCATCAGGCAATAAAACAGTGACCGCAGCCAGGATGGTGGAGAATGAAAAAAGGCTTTGGACAAATTGCAATTCTCTTTACGTTTCTAGTCGAAATCAGGGCTTTGGTCGAGCGCGAAGTATCACTTTCAGCGAAATCGCACTTCGCTCGCGACGCTTCCCCCTTCGAGGCAAGCTTCAATCTGGCATTTTGCGTGACTCGTGAAAACTATGCAAGGCATTCCTGTCAAAGCGGCATCTTCACTGACCCACGAGGACGTCGCGCACGCGGGTTGTGTTGCCTTCTCAATGGGGTAGTGGTAGTTTGAAAATTGCCCGGAGCGAATGGGATGTTTGACCGCCTGAGCCTGCAAGTTAAAATCATTGGCATTATCACCACGACCGTCATGGTGGTTCTGGTAGTGTCTACGGTGATCGCCTCCTACCTGACGATTCAAGAACCCATCGAAGGTGAACTTTACCGCAAGGCTCTGGCGCAAGCGCAATTGACAGCTCATCAGATTGCCGCTCCCGAGACACTGGCCAAGCCGGACGTTCTCCTCCAGGCGCTGCGCCAACTTCAGCAGGATTCGCCGGGCATCACTCAAGCGGACGTGTTTCTGCACAGTCCTGATCACCATCTGGTTGCCACGACCAATCCAAAGGGACAGCATCTGGAGCTTGATAACATTCCCAACATCGAGACTTACACGGAATACTATCAGCCCCCCGAAAAGGCCGATCAGGAAAGCATCGAGACCGACAATCGCGGGATGTGGATCATCAGCACTACGCTTGTCTCACAAGGCAAACCCATCGGATGTCTGATTTTGGACGTCTCGCGCTCACGGTTAAATGCCGTCACCTGGGAACTGGTGCTGCAAAATCTGCTGCTCATGCTGGCCAGCTTTGCGGCGGTGGTCCTGGTTATTCACCTCTTCTTCCTGCGCGCGGTACGGAAGCCGGTGAAGGAAATGATTCGAGTCATGAAGTCCGCGGAGAAAGGCCAGCTCGACGTCCGCGCCCGCCTCCAGAGTTTGGATGAAGTCGGTTTGCTTGCTGCGCACCTCAATCGCTTGCTGCGGCGAATCGAAAATTTCAGCAACGAAATGGGCCGCAAAGTGCAGGAAGCCACCGCCGAACTGGCACGCCGTAACGAGCAATTGCGCGGCATCAACAAGGAGCTGTTCGAGACCCAGAAGAACCTGGCGCGCTCGGAGCGGCTGGCCGTGGCGGGGCAACTCGCCGCCAGCCTGGCGCACGAAATCGGCACGCCGCTTAATTCCATCTCCGGCCACGTGCAATTGCTCGCCCGGCGCAAGAGCAATGACGAGTCCACGGCACGCCGCCTGCTGGTGATCGAGAAGCAGGTGGAGAACATCGTGCGCACTGTCCGGCAATTGCTTTCCTGGACCCGTAAATTTGATCTAAGACTGGAGCTGGTAGACCTAAAGCATATTCTGGAAGACACTGTTCTGCTCTCCTCACCGGTTTTGGAGAGCCGCAAAATTCAGGTGCAAATGATCATGGCCAAAGATTGCCCAAAGATTTACGGCGATTCCGGCTACCTGCACCAGGTCTTTCTGAATTTAATCAACAACAGCTCGGACGCCATGCCGCGTGGCGGCCGGCTTCGCATCGAACTTCGCGGCCCTTCGCCGGAGGGGCCGGATTCCGTGGAAGTCGTCGTGGCCGATACAGGCGCCGGCATGGCCCGCGAAACCCTGGCCCACATTTTCGACCCTATGTTTACGACCAAGCAGATCGGCACCGGAGCGGGCCTGGGCCTGGCCATCTGCGAGCAGATCGTTCGCCAGCACGCCGGAACGATTCACGCCGAAAGCGAGCCCGGCCAAGGGACCACCTTCACCATCCGGCTGTTGCTGGATTGCCGCGAGAAAGTGGAAGCACCGGACCTGACACTCGTGGCAAGCGGGAAGTGACGCCGGGACGTGCCATCTGTAGCGCGACTGTCCCCAGCCGCGACGCGGGTGAGGACACCCGCGCTACAACCGGATGCGCCGGCCCGGAGCTGGAAGTATGTTTTTTCTTGACTATTGCTTATGGAAACCAACGCCAACATTCTGGTTGTGGACGACGACGCGGACACGCGCGAACTTCTTCGCGAGGTCCTAAGTGAAGAGGGCTATCGCGTCAACACTTCCGGCAGCGGGGAAGAAGCAACGGAAATCGGACAACGCGAATTCTTCGACGTCATCATCAGTGACATGCGCTTGGGCACGAGCCTCAACGGCTTGGACGTGTTGCGCGCCTACAAAGCCCTTCAGCCTGAGTCGGAAGTCATTCTCATCACTGCTTTTGGCTCCATGGAAACGGCCATTGAGGCGGTCAAGGCCGGGGCGTTCGATTACATATCCAAACCGTTCAAGATTGACGAAGTGCTTTTGCAGGTTCAGCGTGCCTTGGCCAATCGCAAGCTGTTGCGTGAGAATCGCAACCTCAAACGGCAACTGGGCACGCAGGCGCACCTTTCCAGCCTGGTGGGCAACTCGCCCAAGATGCTCGAGATTTACAAGAAGATTGCCATGGTGGCGGATTCGCGCTCAACCGTGCTGATTTGCGGCGAGAGCGGAACCGGCAAGGAATTGGTGGCGAAGGCCATTCACTACAACGGTCCGCGCGCCGAGCAGTGCTATTACGCTGTGAATTGCGGCGCGCTCACAGAATCGCTTCTCGAGACGGAATTATTCGGCCACGTGCGGGGGTCTTTCACCGGCGCCATGGTGAACAAGCGCGGAATTTTTGAGGAGGCAAGCGGCGGAACGGTTTTTTTGGATGAGGTCAGCGAGATGAGCCCCAGCCTCCAGGTGAAAGTTCTGCGCACGCTGGAGGAGCAGGAAGTCCGGCGCATCGGAAGCAATGAAGTGGTGAAGGTTGACGTGCGCATCATCGCCGCCAGCAATCGAAACCTGGCGGAATGCGTCGAGGATGGTAAGTTCCGCCAGGACCTTTACTACCGCCTCCGCGTCATCGAAATTGACATCCCGCCGCTGCGCGAGCGGCTGGATGATGTCCCCCTGCTGGTCGAACATTTTCTGAAGAAGATGGCTCACGATAGTGAGCGTGCGCTCTCCATTTCGCCGCAAGCATTATCCGTACTGATGAGCTCGGCGTATCCGTGGCCGGGGAACGTGCGCGAGCTTGAGAATGCGCTGGAATCCGCCGCTGCGCTGAATCGCACTGGATTGATTGTACCCGAGGATTTGCCGGCAAAGGTGCGCACGGAAACGTGTGAAATCGAGCGTCCGGAGGACCTCTATGCCGAATTGCCCTCCCTTGATGAGGTGGAGCGGCGATACATGGCTCACGTCTTGAAGGTGACTGGCGGCAACCGGGTGAAAACCTCTGAGATTCTGGGCATCGACCGCCGAACGCTTTATCGCAAGGCGGAGAAATATAAGTTGCTGGTTTAGGCATTCGGGGTCCGGGGCTTGGCGGTTCCAAATCCTTCCAATCGATAATCCGTTATGAAAATTCTGGTCACAGGAAGCGCCGGCCATTTGGGCGAAGCGCTGGTTCGCACGCTGAGGAAGCTCGGGCACGAAGCCATCGGTCTGGATCTTCTGAATAGCCCCTTCACGACCAACGTCGGTTCAATCCTCGACCGTGCCTGCGTGCGGATGTGCATAGCAGGCGCACGAGTGGTCTTCCACACCGCCACGCTGCACAAACCGCACCTCAGCACGCATCGCCCGCAGGACTTCATCGACACCAACATCACCGGCACACTCAATCTGCTGGAAGAGGCGGTTGAGGGAGGTGTGGAATCGTTCGTCTTTACCAGCACCACCAGCGTTTTTGGCCACGCGCTCATGCCGCCTGCCGGCGCCCCGGCCGCCTGGATCACAGAAGATGTCACACCCATCCCCAAAAACATTTATGGCGTCACCAAGGCTGCGGCCGAGGACCTGTGCGAGCTATTCCACAGAAACCACGCACTCGCCTGCCTGGCGCTGCGGACCTCACGATTCTTTCCCGAGGAAGACGACGATCCGGCCGCGCGCGCCGCCTATGCCGATGAGAATCTCAAAGCCAATGAATTTCTTTTTCGCCGCGTGGACCTTGCGGACGTGGTGCGCGCTCATTTGCTCGCGGCGGAACGCGCACCCGCATTCGGGTTTCGCAAGTACATCATCAGCGCCACCACGCCTTTTATAGAAGGTGATATGCCCGACGTGCGTTCGGACGCTCCGCGGATTGTGCGCAATCTCTTTCCGGAATACCAAACCGTTTACTTTCGTCGCGGATGGAAAATGCACCCCCGCATCGACCGAGTTTATGTCAACGATCGGGCTCGCCAGGAACTGGGCTGGCGGCCGCGATATGACTTTCAGTCTGTAATTGATTGTTTAGAGAATGGCGAGGATTTCCGGAGCCCACTGGCCCGGGTGGTGGGGTCGAAGGGATACCATGCTCAGAAATTCATGAAAACTCTTGCTCTGGACAAAGCCAAGGCATCTAGGTAGGATGCTTTCACGTCGTTTGAATAGCAGAACCTAAATTTCCAAAGGAGAGTTACGCCCATGTCCATTGCGGCCTTGGTCTTCGCTTCGGGTGCCCATATTTCACCCTTCATTCCCATTGCCATGGTCGTGGTGGGCGTCATTCTGTTTATGGTGGGCTTCGTGAAGTATAGGAAATTCAGGCTGCTGGCGGACACGCCGCGCGTGCCCATCCGCAGCGTGGCCATGGGGCTCTCACACGTAGGGGGAACGAGCGTTGGCGGCCAACCTTTAACCAGTCCTTTAACTCAAGTGCCTTGCTATTATTTCGAAGTGACAGTTGAGAAACAGGTGAAGAAGGACAATCAGGAAACCTGGGAGCGCACCCACCACGAGAGGGCGGAAGTCCCCTTCTACATTCAGGATGAAACAGGAACCATTCTGGTGAATCCGCAACAGGCGGAGTACAACTTGCCGCGCGCCTTCTGGGGAGAACTGCGCCCTCCGATGATGCTT
>JASHSC010000571.1 GCA_030036915.1 Terriglobia bacterium | reverse complement strand
CCGCCGGTCATGAGCGCATTCATCATTCGCATGCTCCGCGGCGAGGCCCCCATCATTTATGGAAACGGCGAGAAGCGCCGAGATTTCATCTATGTGGATGACGTTAACGATCTCCACCTAACACTTCTTAACGATCCACGTTCGAATGGTGGCGTCTACAACGTAGGCACGGGAGTTAATTTTTCCGTCAATCAGATCTATCAGATCATCGAGGAATTACTCCAAACGGGCTTGCGGCCCGTATACAAGCCGGACTTGCCTGGAGAAGCTCAGACGACGCTTGCGGATATCTCGTCGGGCCGTAAGCTCGGCTGGGAACCGAAGATTGACATTCACGAAGGGTTGCGGCGGTCCGTTGAATACATTCAGAGGTGCGTACTTCACGCCTCCGCAAGCGATCCGGCCCAGAGCAGGAAATCCTTGACGTTGTAAATGACCTTGTGGGAAGATCAGCAAAGACTGATTATGTGTCGTGCAGTAAGGAGAAATCGCGCGTGTTGGCTTGCACGTTTCAGTAAACCGGTACCTCCTCGGCCGCAAACCCCGGAGTCTCAACTGTTGTTTACTTTGAGCAAAGCGCCTCAGGCACAGAGCTTATACCGGCGCACACCCCTCGTTAGAGTTTCACCGTGACGTCCAGAATCAGCATTGCAGCGATTCTTCGCCTTTTTTGATGAAGCGGATAGAATTCACGGAGAGATTCTTTCATTCAGTAATGGCGACTCAAGTTTTCTTGAGGAGCAAAAATAAGGACAATGGATGTCAGGTATTCACCTGACGAACGAACTGTCCGTATTTCGGCCGATTGATGCGCTTTTGCACCTCGGTTAGAAATACACAAGGCCATTTCGAAGTTTGCGACTGCTAAATATTCCAATTATGGTGAACTCATGATCATCACTCGAACGCCATTCCGTGTGACCCTGGGTGGGGGCGGAACAGACCTACCCTCCTTCTACTGCGAGCATGGCGGATTTGTCCTTTCCGTTGCCGTCGACAAGTACATGTATCTGAATGTCAACACTCCGATCCTAGACGACAAAATTCGAGTGAAGTACTCAAAGACGGAGCTCGTGGACCATGTCGACCAGGTCGAACACACATTGGCGCGTGAGGCTTTGCGCCATTTTGATATTACGCGAGGTATCGAAATTGTCTCGATCGCCGATATTCCCGCCGGGACGGGATTGGGCTCATCCAGCACCTATCTGGTTGGACTGCTGAACGGCATGCACGCGTTGACGCAGAGTCCTGTGGGTCCTCAGCAGCTTGCCGAAGAAGCTTGCCACATTGAACTCGAAGTCCTCGGCAAGCCGATTGGCAAACAGGACCAATACATGGCGGCATTTGGGGGTCTGACCATGCTGGAGATCGCCCGCGACGGCACCGTTAACGTAACCCGCCTCGGGCTGGACCCTGAAGTCCTGGAAGCACTTGAGCGTAATCTGTTGATGTTTTACACGCACGATGAGCGTGATGCCTCCGCAATCTTGCGCAAGCAGGATTCGGCGACCAAACGGAATGACAAAACCGTGGTCTTGAGCCTGCGAGAGATCAAGGATATTGGAATTGAAACTTGCGCGGCGATCGTGGACGGCAACCTGCGCCGGTTCGGCGAGCTGATGGATCTGCACTGGCAAACCAAGAAGCGGCTTTCGGAGGGCATCACCAATCCACAGATTGATGCGTGGTACGAACTGGCCAAACGCAACGGCGCGATCGGCGGCAAAATATCCGGTGCCGGAGGCGGCGGGTTCCTCACGCTTTACTGTGAAGAAAAAACAACTCAATTGCGCCAGGCAATGCGCGCGGCGGGGTTGCGAGAGCTCAACTTCCGGTTTGAATTTGAAGGCAGCAAGGTAATCTTTGACGTTGTCTCACGCGATGGCAGACTCGCGCATATCCAACGGCAGAACCACCGCGAGCAAGCGAGGACAGCACTCGCAGGACTTGTTATCTAAAACTAGGAGTACCCTGAACCACCCGTCTTGAATCGCTTCCGAGATAGCCCGACCCCTCAAACTCAGGGAGATACAAGTTTTAAAGCAGTGCTTGCCCCTCGAATCGGCAGTCGCATCATCATACTCACCCCTCGTACTGGAGGAGTTAACCATGGCAATTGTGTACGGAACACACATTCAATCGCAATCGGGCATCGAGCCGCACGAAAGGTTTGAGAAGCGGACCCCTCCCCGGCTGAATGTCAAGATTTATGCTGACGGCGCCGATCGCCCAACCATGATCGAAATGCATGCCAATCCGCTGATCGCCGGATTCACCACCAATCCGACCCTGATGCGCAAGTCCGGCGTTTCCGACTACAAGACTTTCGCGAGGGATATCCTTCAAAGAATTCCTGACCGGCCAGTTTCCTTTGAGGTTTGCGCCGACGATTTTGAGGAAATGGAACGCCAAGCCGCGGAGATCGCTTCGTGGGGGGACAACGTTCTGGTAAAAATACCCATTACCAACACCCAGGGCAAATTTTCAGGGGAGTTGCTCAAGCGGCTGGCAAGGTCCGGTGTGCGCGTCAACGTCACGGCCCTGTTAACCTTGCAGCAGGTTCGCGAAGCCAGTGAATGCCTGGCGGGCGGCCCAGCAGCCGCAATCTCAGTTTTCGCCGGACGCATCGCAGACACGGGACGCGATCCCGTGCCCTTGATGGCAGCAGCAGTCGAGCTTCTGCGGCCTTATCCAAATCTTGAGCTCATTTGGGCGAGCCCCCGCGAGTTGCTCAATATCTTTCAGGCGGATACAATTGGCTGCCATATAATTACGGTGACTTCCGATATTCTGAAGAAGCTCGAATTGATTGGTAAAGATCTCGTCGAATACTCGCGTGAGACGGTGGAAATGTTCTATCGCGACGCCTGCAAAGCGGGTTATCAACTTTAGGCCGCAATAGCTCTCCAGGTTTCATACGAAAGAAACACTGGCAAAGGCAGCGGAGCTTCTTGGGGATAGGGTATTTCACTGATCTACCTTCCCAAGTTATATCGAAGCGCTACTCGACGCGTGCTCTCGCCCGGAGGGGCGAGACATGCGGCACGAAGGGGACAGACTGCGTGGATTATGCTGAAAGCTACATCGCTGAATCTTCGCTGATTCTTCAACAACTCGATCTTCAATCCATTGAACGCGTCGCCGAGCTGCTGGTGAATTTACGTCAGCGTTCGGGCAGGCTATTTATCCTCGGCGTAGGTGGCGGAGCTGGACACGCTTCCCACGCCGTGAACGATTTCCGGAAGATCGCAGGAATCGAGGCCTACTCGCCCAGCGACAACGTTTCGGAACTGACGGCGCGCGTAAACGACGACGGCTGGGAAACATCATACGCAAATTGGTTGCGCGGGAGCCGATTGAAAACACAGGACATGATCCTGGTTTTTTCCGTGGGCGGTGGCGACTTGCAGCGCAACATCAGCGCCAACCTGGTTCGCGCGCTCGAATATGCCCGGGAAGTGGGTGCGACAATATGCGGCATCGTGGGGCGCAACGGCGGATACACCGCGCAGGTGGCGGATGCGTGCGTGATTATCCCGGTGGTGAACCCTGAAAACATCACGCCGCATACCGAAGGTTTCCAGGCACTTGTCTGGCACCTGCTGGTTTCCCATCCGCGGCTGCGAGCCTCGCAGATGAAGTGGGAGTCGTCCACCACCGGGGAACTTTCAAAAGGATAGTAGCTTGAAGGCCTTTCTGCTTGCGGCCGGCCATGGGACACGGTTACACCCCCTGACCGACCAAATTCCCAAGTGTCTCGTGCCAATTGATGGCGTTCCCCTTCTC
>JASHSC010000570.1 GCA_030036915.1 Terriglobia bacterium | reverse complement strand
AACCACGGACGAATTCAAGGCTCTCGTGGCGAAACTGAAGGAGCCGTACAAGACCATGGTTGTAACGATTGCTTGTCTTGGACTTCGGGTGAGCGAGCTTCTTGCCTTGCAGTGGGGGGACATCAACTTCGAAAACCTCACTGTCAGGATTCAGCGAAGCTTCGTGACCGGGGAGGTGAACCTGACCAAAACCGAAGCATCAGAGTCAACCTTGCCATTGGATTCAGACTTGGCGGAAGCTCTCCTTCAGCACAAGGCAAGGGCAGTCTACACGGCGGATTCTGATTATGTGTTCGCTGGCGATTCCGGCAAACCACGATGGGCAGGCATCCTGCTAACTGACCATATCAAACCGGCAGCCGCCGAGGCCAAAATTGGCAAAGTGGGATGGCACACGTTCCGCCACACCTATTCAAGCCTGCTCCACGCCTTCGGCACTGTTCCTGTTGTTCAGAAGGAACTGCTGAGGCATGCAGACATCAGAACCACTCTCGGCATATACACTCACGGCATGTCGGAAGACAAACGGCAAGCATCCTCAAAGGTAGCGCAAGCCTTGCTGTAATTCGATAAGTGGTACGAACTGGTACTTTTTTGGAAATGTGGGATTGAGTTAAGTTCTTTAGTTTGATGGTGGACCTGGGGGGGTTCGAACCCCCGACCCCATGGTTGCAAACCATGTGCTCTCCCAACTGAGCTACAGGCCCAATTGCGCTTCACCACTAATAGTGAGGGGAAATCTCGCAGGCGTCAAGAGGACCTCCGGCGAAAAGCCATTTGTGCTTGACTCATAGGATATCGCCTCGGCTCTGCGAATGCCTTGGGTAGGGTCGTAAGTTTTTCTTGTACCTTTTGCCAAAATCCGCACATCTATTCTGGCTACGAGGCGAGACGGTCGGATGAGGCGCCCTTGTCCTGTGCGTTTTCTGGACCCAAGCCCTGGAGGTTTCGTGGCAGGACTGAGGAAGCTCACTCTGGCCGAGAAGCTAGGAATCAAGGAAGGGTACAATGTGACGGTGGTGGGACTTTGCAACAAAAATGACGGTTTGGATTTCGGCGTATATACGACCTACGAGCAACTGCCGCGAATCGTGCTGTTGCGGATGCTGAACATCTCCCGCAAATTGATGCAAAATCTTCCAGAGCCGGAGCGGCGGGATATCATCGCAAACGCTTTGAGTTCCCTCATAGGGGAGTCCTTCGGCTCGATTCAGGGTCATCATATTCCGGGCGTTCAATGGAGTTTTGGGCGGCCCCGCGGTTTGCAGGATATAGTTCTTTATTTCGTGAGGGCTCGCACGGAGCTTGCTGCGGAGCTTCCCACGTTAAAATCCTGGCTGGCTGAAAAAGGGACGATTTGGATTGCGTGGCCCAAGCAAGCTTGCGAAATCGTTACGGACCTGGAGCACAAGATCGTGTACAAACTTGCGACGAAGAGCGGCCTGATCAGCGTCAAGGGTTGCAGCATTGACAAGCAATGGTTCGCAGTGAAGTTTATTCTTGCTTCCACCGATCGAAGTGCAAGTCGCATAGAGCGGAATCCGGGAAATCAATAGGGATGGGAACAATGTCAAAACGAAAGAGCCGTGCTCCCCTCAAGATCATTCTTTGGGGCCAGCAGGCGGTGGAAGGTCGCACGCTCTTGCGGGCGCATCTCAAGACTCCCTGCCGCTTGATTTCGGTCCCCGACCCTTCGCGACTGCAAACTCCTCCGCGGGACCTGGCGCACGCGGACGTTTTGGTGGCAAGCTCCCTTTCTGAATCAATGGCCCATGCCGCGCAGGGGCTTCAATTGCTGCACGTGACCGGCGCGGGAGTTGACTCGATCTGCCTCAGCGGGCTTTCTCCGCGGACCACCGTCGCCAACGCTTATTTCCACGGTCCCGCAATCAGTGAATACGCCATGATGATGGTCCTGACGCTCAGCCGCGACCTCCTGAACATGGACGCACATTTCCGCCGCGGGTCATGGGTGGGAAGCTGGATTTGGGGGGCACCACCGGTGCCGGAAATTCAGGGAAAGACTCTAGGGTTGATCGGATACGGGCACATCGGGAGGGAACTGGCCGCGCGGGCACGGGCGTTTGGAATGAAGCTGTGGGTGATCAGCGCTCATCCGCCTGCACACAAGCCGCGACACATCGACTTTTACAAAGGGCCGTCAGCCCTTCGCGAATTGCTTATGGCTGCGGACTATGTTGTCCTCGCCTGCCCCCTCACCGAGGCCACTCGTGACTTGATCGGCCGGCGCGAGTTCAGTTGGATGAAGCGCACGGCGTTCCTCATCAACGTGGCGCGCGGAGGTGTCGTGCAGGAAGAAGCCCTTTATCATGCGCTTAAGACTTGCCGCATCCAAGGCGCGGCCCTTGACGTTTGGTACCGATATCCCAAGGAGAAACGCGCATTCGCACCATCGCATTTTCCATTTCACAAGCTGGAGAATGTCGTCATGACGCCGCACGTTTCCGGATGGATGAAGGGAACGCGCGACAATCGCTTCCGGTTCATCGCCGCCAACATTGACCGCCTTGCCGCGGGACATCAAATCCATAACGTGGTTCAAGGCCCCAAGCGCCACAGGCTGGCAAGATAATCCCCTGCCCTAACGATTTCGCAGAGCCATAGCCGAGCAAATTACCCAATAGCCAAGTGACCAAATTCCTTCACTTGCCCGCGTTTCCCGGCCCGCCCACGCAATAAAGCTTGGGAATGCGATCTTCCACCGGCGGCAAAGGCGGAAAGGGCGCATGCGGCTCGGTCTGATACCAATAGGCAACGGAGAAAAAACTGTCGGAGCGATGATTCGCGTGGCCGTGTTCGATGGTGGCGCGAATCGATTTGGTGAACGGTATGGGCGAATCGAGATGGAACCGGTAAACGGACGACCGGCTCCCCGCCACCTCTTCACCCACCACCGGCGCGCCGAAGAGTTCATAGGAAAAGGGCTTGCCGCCAAAATCCCACGCGCC
>JASHSC010000569.1 GCA_030036915.1 Terriglobia bacterium | reverse complement strand
AATTATGAAGTTGGCCGGGCTTTCGCCGAACCAATACAACGTTCTGCGCATTTTGCGCGGGGCTGGCGAAAACGGCCTGTGCTGCCACGAGGTAGGGGAGCGCATGATTACGCGTGACCCTGATATTACACGCCTGCTGGATCGCCTGGAGCGCCGCGGCCTGGTAGCTCGAAGCCGCGACCGCCAGGACCGCCGCGTCATTATGGCGTGCATTACCGATGCTGGGAGGAAAATCCTGAAAGACCTGGACGGACCGATTGAGGAATACAACCGTAACCGCTTGAGCCATATGGAGGAAGGCGATCTCCGCAGGCTAAATGCGCTCTTGGAGGTGGCGCGCGGAACTTAATCGCCTTTCGTGCATCATATAGTCGTTATAACGAATATCGACAGAACGAGGTATTGAACGGCAGAAGGCAGTTCGGGAGGGGACGATGAGCGCAACGAAATCAGCAGTAATGGAACAAGAAGCCACGGCGGGGATTCATGAACTACTGGCCCGGCGTTGGAGCCCGAAGGCATTTTCATCCCGACCAGTGGAGCCGGCCAAGTTCGCACAGCTCTTTGAAGCCGCGCGCTGGGCGCCGTCAAGCTACAATGCCCAGCCCTGGGCTTTCATCGTGGCCACGCGCGAGGATGC
Organism: Terriglobia bacterium; assembly: GCA_030036915.1. Lineage (GTDB taxonomy): Bacteria > Acidobacteriota > Terriglobia > UBA7540 > UBA7540 > Bog-366. The sequence continues at coordinate 9,582 of JASHSC010000569.1, read as the reverse complement.
GGAAGGGTACAATCGCCTGCTGAGCACATTAATGGATGTGAACCGCCAATGGGCGCAACAAGCGCCGGTGCTGATTCTGGCTGTCGCCAAGCTTGACTTCAATCATGTGGCGCGGGCAAATCGCCACGCACTTTACGACTTGGGCCAGGCGGTGGCGCATCTAACCATTCAGGCAACCGCGCTCGACTTGCACATTCATCAAATGGGTGGATTTGATCCGAACGCGGCTCGTGAGCTCTTTGCAATTCCGGCGGGGTACGAGCCTGTTGCCGTGCTGGCGCTGGGTTACAACGAAGTTCCACCGCCCGAGCGAGCGACTCGCACGCGCAAGCCGTTAACAGATTTTGTGTTTAGCGGAAAGTGGGGCAGGGCCGCGGCCGTGGTCGCGGAGAATTCAAATTAAGGGGTGCGATATGTTGAAAAAACTTCTTGGGACCCCGGATGACAAGTTGATGACGCTTCTGCGCCTGGTGCTGGGCCTGATCTTCTTCGCCCACGGCGCGCAGAAAATGCTGGGGTGGTTTGGTGGTTACGGCTTCAAGGGGACGATGGGATTCTTTGCGCAGATGCTGCACATCCCCACGCCCTTTGCATTCCTCGCCATTTGCGCGGAATTTTTCGGCGGCATAGGATTAATCCTCGGGCTGCTCACGCGCATCGCCGCCTTTGGAATCAGCGTCAACATGCTCGTGGCGATCTTTATGGTCCACTTGCCCAACGGTTTCTTTATGAACTGGACGGGACAGCAGAAGGGGGAGGGATTTGAATATCATCTGCTCGTTCTGGCCATCACCACCGCGCTGATGATTCGCGGCGCCGGAGCATTTTCAGCCGACCACGCCCTAAGCGGCTCGCAGGGCGGCGAGTAAGCCGGGGCGCAATGTCCGCAAAACCAAATGACGCGACGGGCCGTGGAGCAAGACCGTCGCAGCGGCCGGGGGCAACTGCGCCCATTTCGGCCAGGGAGAAAACCATGATAAAAACCATCAAATCAAAAGAACGACACCACGCCAACTTCGGCTGGCTGGACACCCATTGGCATTTCTCGTTTGACCAGTATTTCGACCCCTCGAACACGAACTGGGGCGCGCTGCGGGTGTTCAACGATGACATCATCGAGCCCGGCCAGGGCTTCGGAATGCATCCGCACCGCGATATGGAAATCATCACCTACGTGCTGGCGGGCGAACTGGAGCACCAGGACAGCACGGGCAATCGCGGCGTGATACATCCCGGCGAAGTGCAGGTGATGTCCGCAGGCACGGGCATCCGCCACTCTGAGTACAACCACTCGAAGAAGTCGCCGGTGCACCTGATGCAAATCTGGGTTGTGCCGCGCGACCGTGGACTCGAGCCGCGCTGGGAACAACGCCAGTTTACACCTGCTGAAAGAGAGGGCAAGCTGCTGCCCGTGGTCTCAAGCGGGGATCTTACCGGCACGCTGAAAATCGATCAGGACGCGCAGATTTACGTTTCGGCGCTTTCCGCCGGCGGCGAGGTGACTCACCCGACTCAAGTTGAGCGCAAGGTGTACGTCTTCGTCCACAAAGGGGAAATTGACCTGAATGGCGTGAAGCTTGCCGTGGGCGATCAGGGGCGCGTCGCGGAGGAAACCTCGCTGACCATCAAGGCGGCGAAGGATTCCGAGCTGATCCTGCTCGACCTTCCGGAACTGCGCTACTAATTGCGCGTAGAATGTCCGTCCCGCCTCTCGGTCCAAGCAAGGGCTGAGGGGCTAGGACGGGAATATTCACTGGAAGGCCCGTCCTTCACCTTCGGCAGGCTCAAGCCGGCACCAGATCGCAAAAACAAAACCGGTCTCTTCGCACCACTTCACCCAGCGTGTGAGGTATTGCGCGCTTGAAGATCGGGCCGTCAAAGGCAAAGGAATGGAATTCCCCATTCTCGCCGCAGGGATCGACGCCGGGCGGAAGGTCGCGGAGCAAATGCTGATCAAACGACCTGCCGGCAAAGGAGGCGTCAAGCTTGGCGGTATCAACGCAGGCCAGCACGGCCCTAAAGCCAAGGTCAATGAAGGTGCGCGCCAGTTCTGGCGAGTCGCGCTTCCAGATGGGGAACAGTCCCGTCATTCCGATTTGCGCGAGATTTTTCTCCCTGTAGAGCTTCAGGTCCTCGAGAAAAATGTCGCCGAATGCGATGGTGTCAATACCTTCGCGCAAACCCTCCTCCAGCAGCGCCTTCATTCGCGATTCGTAGATGGCGTTGGAACAATCCTTGGGAATCAGTATTTTTCTCAGCGGAATACCCAAAGATTCGGCCTGCTGATCCAGAAGGGCACGCCGCACTCCGTGCATGCTGATGCGGTCATAATCTTCCGTGACGGTAGTCAGCAGCGCCGACACGCGGTGGGTGCCGGCTTTCTGTATTTCGTAAAGTGCCAGCGAGCTGTCTTTCCCGCCGCTCCAGGAGAGGAAAATGTCAATCGACACGGTTGCTCCGTCGCGCGCCCAATTCGTGCTCAGGCGGCACAACCTTACTTTCCGGGGATATTCACTCGCACTCCCGCAAGGAAATTGAAGGGGAGCGACGGATATCCCAGAACTTCCTCATACTTCTGGTCGAGAATGTTACTCATCCGGCCGAATATTTCCACCCCTTTCGGCAGGCGATAGGAGAACCCGCCGTCCACGCGAGTGTAACCCTTGTCTGGAAACAGGCAGGGCAAGTCGAGTTCGCAGGCGCCAAGGCCGTAATTGGGCTCGACGTCCAAAGCGGTTCCGCGGATGTAGGCGTTCGAGTTGAGCATCAGGTTGCCGTGCCGCCAGGTGACATTGTACCCGGTGGAGTTGCGCGGCACATTGATTAAGGGCTGCCCCACTTGCAGGGGCGCGAGCGCCAGGGAAGATCCGTTGAGTGAAAGCACCTCGGTATTATCGCGCGTGTATTCCACTGATATCTGCAACGACCTGATCGGGCGCACGAGGAAGGAAACTTCCGCGCCCTGGGCGCGCGAATTGCCGAGATTATCGGAGATGAACGAACTCAGATTGGTCAGTGAACCGCCCAGCGTCACAATCTGGTCGTGGAAGTGGTTATTGAAGTAGGTGGCGTCCAGCACGGCCTTGCTTTGGAAGAATCGCTGCTCGATTCCGCCGTCGAAGCTTATGCTGGTTTCCGGTTTCAGGTGGGGATTATTGGTGAACGCCAGATCGAAGCCATCGGGCGGGCGAATGCCCGTGCCGAAGCTCGCGTGCAGGCGCGTCCCATCGAGCGAACTGCCGCGCGATTCGCGGAGCATATAAGCAGCAGATACCCGTGGATTCACCTTGGCGACGGTGCTGGGAGGCAGCAGCGGGCGGTCAGCGGAATCGTCGGCGGGCAGCGCGCTAGTGCGCAAATCGTCCACGCGGACGCCCGTGGTGAGATAGAGGCGGCGGGTGGGGCTCCAGCGGTTTTCCGCGAAGAACGCCAGGCTGGTGCGCGGAAGCACGAAAGGCGTGCCATTCGAGTCCGAAATGTAAGTGTCTTCCACCTGTTCGCGGTTGTATTCGAATCCAGCGACGAAGAAATCCGTGCTTGAGACCGCCACCTCACTACGTGTATTCAGGACGCCACGCAGGTTGTTGGAATAGGAATCACCGTAAGGGGAACGGAAGTAGTAATCGTTGGTGTCGGCGCTGACGGTGGTGACTTGTTGAAACTTCGATGTGATTTGTTCGGAATAGGTGCCGCCCCAACCGAACAGATTCTGTTTGTCGCGAGAGTAGGTGTCGATTCCGGTGAAGAGATCGTCGGGGTCGGAGCCGTAGGGGCCGGGCGCGCCGGCGTCATTGGCGTTGCCGACAAAGTGGAGATCCAGGCGCCGCCGCTCACTTTTGTGGTAGCCGAGACTCAGGAACACGGTTTGATTGCGGTAATTGTCGTTGGTCACGAGGCCGCCGGAGTCAAATCGGGAAAGATCGAAGCCCCAGCTCAGCCCGTGAGTCAAGCCACTGCCGTCCACGACAAAGCGACGAGTGGTAAAGTTTCCGCCCTCCGCCTGAAAAGTGAAATGCGGCGAGCCCTCGCCCTGAAGGGTCACGATATTGATAACGCTGGTGACGGCGTTCGGTCCATAAAGCGCGCTTTCCGGACCCCGCGTCACCTCAACGTGCTGCACGCCGTCTGCGGGCAGCGGAGCGAAATCGAAATCGCCCCCGAATTCGTTCAGCTCGATGCCATCCACCATCACCAAATTGTAATTGGACTGGCCGCCGCGCACGTAGACGCCGGTTACGCCGCCGTAGCGCCCCGCCTGGCTTACTTCAATGCCGGGGATTCCGAACAAAACGTCCAGAACGTTGAGCGCGTCACGGTCCTGGATGTCCTGACCGGTGACGACGGAAACGGTTGAGCCGACTTGCGACGCGAGTGAATCTTCGAGCGAGGTGGAGACAACCACCTCCTGCTGCACGGCGGTCAGTTGCAAGCGCAGATCAAGAGTGCGGCCGCTTGCGCCGTGAATCTCAACCTGGACTTGCTGTGAGGCCAGGCCCGGCGCGCTTGCCAGAAGATCATATTTCCCGTCGGCAAGGTCGGCAAATTGGTAGCTCCCTTGGGAATCGGTCTCCCGCTGCTCGAAGACCACCAGAGATCTCAGCAATGTTACTTGAGCCTGTGCGACGGGGCGGCCGGCAGGATCGAAAACCGTTCCCGCCAGCGTGCCTGCCGCAGCCGTGCTTGCTGCGGTGACCACGAAGAGTGCACCAAAGAACAGTGATGCCGCGAATTTGTTCCACGTTGAGGTGAATTCAGGAATAACGAACATCGCAGACTCCTTCTCCCCGTTCTCACGACGGGGCGGCCGGAAGGAATCCGAAGGAGGAGGCGTAAAAAGAAAAGCCTTCCTCTTCCTCAATACGGAAGTGGAAGGCCTCGCGGTCTTCCCCGGGACTCTTTCCGTCGAAGAGTGAGGTTAGATGAAAGTCCCCGGGCAGGTTTCCTGGCTCTCGGGTCATCACCGCATCTTCAGCCTTCCCCTTCCGCGCAGGGCGGAACAGTGGCCGTCCGTCTACCGACGGGCTAGGAAGATGCGGCTCGCCGATCACAGTGGCGGGACCGCGGCCGATTTACACGGCCTTTCCTCTTTCTCCGTTTTTTAAACGGAGCACCGCAGGAACTGAAACATTCAAAACACCAACAACGAAGTGGAAGTTAGCACCCTGACCGGCTTAATGTCAATGGGTTGATGCGAGCGCAAAGTAGAGGGCAGGAGGGAAGTTGTAGATGCGGATTCCTGCCGTGGTTAGTTCACCCACCGTCCGTGCTTTTCCTTTTTTTCCTGGTCGCGCATATATACTTCGAATTTCTTTCGCAATTGGGCGCGCTGCCATTCGTGGTAGCGGAGTTGCCAGCGATAAGGCAGCGACCATCCGCGCAGGTAAATGTAACCGAAGAGCATGCCGCCGAGGTGGGCGAAGTGGCTGATGCCGGAGCCGGGTCCGCCGAAGGAGCTGACGAATTCGATGACGCCCATGATCACCGCAAACCACTTGGCCTTGATGGGGATGATCATGTAAAGGTAAATCAACTGTTCGGGGAACATCATCGCGTACGCCAGCAGCAGCCCGTAAATTGCGCCCGAACAACCGATGGTGACGGAAGGAGAATCCGGTCTGAAAATCGTATTCAGCGTCACGTCGAAAATTCCCGCGCCAATGCCCGTAAGGAAAAAGAAGATCAGGAATTTCTTGCCGCCCCAGCGGCTTTCGAGGTCGGATCCAAACATCCACAGGGCGAACATGTTGAAGATGATGTGGAACCAGCCGCCGTGCAGGAACAAGTAGGTGACCAGTTGCCAGAGGAAGAGGTCGTGAACCACCAGGTCCGCCCGCAGCCCCAGAACTTGAAAAATCTCACCAAAGAGCTCCGCGTGAAATACTTGAAGGGGGATATAGGTAAGGACAAAGCAGGCGCTGGTGACGATGATCAGCCACTTCACCATCCGCGTGAGTGGCGGGAATAAGGATCCCAATTGGCGATAGGAGGCCATGCTTAGAAGCGTACCACAAGAACGGAGATTAGGCGCTTCAGGGATGGCAAATAAGAATTCCCCACGACCGGGCCCACCGGAGTTTTCGTGTCCGATGAGCATTACATGATCGCCGCGGGCGGCGCTGGTTCATCAGGGCTACCTGCGTTGGCTAGTGGAAGGCCGACCAGAACAACAAATAGCACGATAAACGTCACGAGCGCCGTCCACGAAGGCGCTGACCAGGATAAGAGGGTTACGTTACGTCCTGCGCCCACCAACCCGGCAATCACCAGCCCGCACAGAGCCTCGCCGGCAATGAAGCCCGAAGCCGTCAGCACGCCGGCATTATCCACGCGGGCCTTCTGTGCGTGATTCAGGCCGCGGCGGTCGCGAAGCTTGTCCGTCACCCAGCGGATAATGCCGCCGGCAAAGATTGCAAAAGTTGTGCCCAGGGGGAGATACATGCCCACTGCGAAAAGCATCACACTCTTAACTTCAATCATAATCAGCGCAAAACCCATCAGGATGCCGACAATCACCAGCGGCCATGCCATGTTCCCGCCCACGATGCCTTGGGCCAGCATGGCCATTAAGCCCGCCTGCGGGGCGGAGAGCGCCGCGCTGCCGAAGTGATACGCTTTGTCGAGAATCGCCAACGGAAAGAAGAGAACCAGGGAGGCCACGACGATGCCAATCAAATCGCCGATTTGCATTTTGGCGGGCGTTCCGCCCAATATGTGACCGACCTTGAGATCCTGAAGCATTTCGCCGGCGACCGCGGAGGAAACGCAAATAACCGCGGCAACTCCCAGCACGGCCGCGATGCCACCCGCGCCTGAAACCCCCATCGCTACCATCAGCAGCGCGGCAATCACCAGTGTACAAAGCGTCAACCCGGACACGGGATTGTTGGTTGAGCCGATCAATCCCACCAGGTTTCCCGAGACGGCGGCAAAAAAGAATCCGAGCACAATCATCACCACTGCGGCCACCAATGCGGCAGCGACCACCTTAGAGCTCGTAAGATTTCCCGCGCTTCTGATGAAGAAGTAATACAGTGCAATCATCGCCAGAAAAACCAGGCCCACACCGCCGAAAACCACCTTCGACCTCAGATCGCGATCCGTGCGGTCGCTGCCGGCGTGCGCGGCGGCGGATTTTTTCAGGTCCGTGATGGCGCGCGCCATGCCGGCCACCAGTTGCTTGCGCATCTTGAATAAGGTGTAGCAAGCCCCCACGAGCATTCCACCCACCGCGATGGGGCGCACGACGGAGAAATAAATGGCCTGAGCCAGCAGCGTCCAGGAAATCGGTTGACCGCCCGGAGTGGAAGGCTGAAGCGTGGGGCCAAGAACGAACGTGAGAAGGGGAACGAGCAGTCCCCAGGCCAGCACGCCGCCGGCAAAATTCAAAGACGCCAGGCGCGGGCCGATGATGTAACCCACTCCCAGATAAGCCGGGCTTATGTCCGGCATGGTGAGGATGGTTGCGCCGCCGGTGGTCACCGTGGCCACATTAGGATTGGTGCTGGTGCGCAGCAGTAATCGCTTCCCCAGGTCACTGATTCCAATTCGAAACGCGTTGCTCGCGGAAAAAACATTCACCGCGCCTAGCAAATAGACGAATCCGCCGAAGCCCATGTTGGCGAACAGGATTTTCGCCGCCCTGGCGCCCTGCTGGCCGGCTTTGTGAATTTGCGAGGCGGCCACCGATTCCGGAAAGGGGAGTTCTGGATCTTCCACCATCACGCGGCGAAGGAGCGTGACGAAGAGTATCCCCAATGTACCGCCGATGATCATCAGCGCGACGGTGGTCCAATATTTATCGCGCTGCAATCCCGGCCATAGGCCCGCCATGACGAAGGCCGGAATCGTGAAGACGGCGCCGGCGGCCACCGACTCGCCAATCGAGCCCACGGTTCGCGCGATGTTTTCTTCCAGCAGCGAACCCTTCATCAGTCGCAGCAGCGCCATGCCGATTACCGCGGAGGGATAGGTGGCGGCGATGGTCATGCCCGCCTTCAATCCAAGGTAGGCGTTTGCCGAGCCAAGAATTGCTGTCATCACCATCCCGAGCAGCAAGGCGCGGATGGTGAATTCCTTCATCTCCATCGTCACGGGGACGAAGGGAGTATATTTCCCCGGCTCTGCGGAGGTTTGTGTGCTCATGATTTGATCCTGGCGTCGTGACGCAGGCACTCTTGTCTGCGCCTTCGCATTCCAGGCACGTCGTAGGGGCAATCCTTGTGGTTGCCCTGGGGCGGCCACCAGGGCTGCCCCTACGTGCGGGTATTTTCACGTCTTCGGATTGCCTGCGTTACTAAACGAAAGTCATCCGCCGAGTTTGGCGCGGACCTTCTCACTCACGCGTTTTCCGTCGGCATTCTTGCCGGCGAGCTTTGCCATGGCCGCTTTCATGACCTTGCCCATGTCCTTCGGGCTAGTCGCGCCGGTTTCGGCAAGGGCCGCCGCGACGGCCGCATCGATTTCCTCATCGCCCGCGGCCGCAGGCAGGTAGGCTTCGACGATTTTGATTTCCTCCTCTTCCTGCCTCGCCAGGTCCTCCCGTCCGCCCTTGCGAAATGCCTCCACGGATTCGCGGCGCTGCTTGGCGAGCGTGCGCAGCACGGCGAGGGCATCGGGGTCCTCAACCGGCTTTCCGTGCTCCACTCTCTTGTTCATCAGCGCCGCCTTCATCATGCGCAGCACGGAGAGCTTCAGTGTCTCCTGCGCCTTCAGCGCCGCCACTAGGTCTTTCTCCACTTGCTCAACAATGGACACGATTTCCCTTTCGATTTATCCGCGACTATACCATAAAGGAGAGGCAAGCGAAGCGCACTGTAACGGCGATCAGCCTGGGCAGTAGACCGCTACTACCAAGGTCCGATGACACGCCTGATTCAGATGTGTGGTGTGAATGCTGGATTATCCAGCCCCCCCAAGTGTACCACTTTCCAGTAAGGAGCTTCCAGGTTGACTCTCTGCTCCCTCAAGCGATCGCCAGCGGCTTCGAACCTACCAATTCTGACGTGGCAGCAACATGCCATCCTTTATTTTCAATAAGTTCTGGGGTAATACCCACAATAGAGCAATTCGGAGACTGCAGTGGCACGTGGCGTGATGACCAGGTCCACCGCCGCGCATGCTGCATGCGATGCTCAATGCACCCATTGTTTACAATAACTTCTGGGGATATGCCCGCAATAGAGCATGTCCCAAAGGGTGGGAATGTGGGGCCGAGCCCGCAAAGCTCTTGCCTGACGCATACAACCTGCCACCTGCCGCCTTTTGTTTTCATATACATCCCCGGATGCACCTTCATTTTTGAGGAGCGGCATGGGGTAGACAGTAGGTGATGCGTCGGGAAAACCCAAGTGGACCAGCGCCTTCCCATATCCCGTATCCACCTCATGCTGGCCCCTTTGTCCTTTCCCACGCACAACACGCCACCTATTGCCCTCGTTGTTTCACTGAATAATTTACCATATGGTTAACTATGTTGTCAAGCCCATTCAAGACCTAAGCCCACTAGCAACGAACGGCCCACGACCCAGCCGCCACCACCCAGCCAATTGACACGCTGCCCCACCCCATGACAAACTATACGCG
>JASHSC010000568.1 GCA_030036915.1 Terriglobia bacterium | reverse complement strand
TCTCACTCCAGGTGTTGACCAGCGCGATCACCGGCTTGCCGAGAAAGTCCTCACGGGAATAGCCAATCTGTTTCATGCGCGAGCGGTGGCTGAAACCGCGCATCGTGTCAGGCGCGAACCATCGCTGGCTGCGAAGATTTTCCGGCTGCTTCTTTAGTCTCATGGTGTTGGCTCCAACTCGCTTTGGGTGACTGTGGGAATTTCGGAATTGCCGGGCAGGCGAATCGTCGAGGCGAGCAGGCCCGCCAGCAACATGCATCCCGCGAGAAAAGATAATCCTACTCGGTAATGGCCCGTCGCCGTGCTCAGGTACCCGAAGGTGGCAGGCCCGGCGAATCCCCCCAGATTGCTCCAGGAGATCACGCCGACCGCTGTGGCGGCGGCAGTCTTGCCCAGCAAGGCCGTGGGCATGGCCCAGAAGGCAGGCATGTAGGCCTGACACGTGAATCCCGCCAGGCAAAACAGCCCGATCACCAGCCAACCGTGATTGCCTGCCAGGATTGCCAGACTCAGGGAAACACCCGTAGCCAGCATGGGCACCGCGGTGTGCCAACGCAACGCGTTGGTGCGGTGCACCCACATGCCGTTCAGAAGAATGCCGGCCGCGCTACAGGCGTAAGGCAGAGCGGCTCCCAGAGTGCGCACGGCGACCGGCATGGTCTTCAGCGTCTCCGTGATGGAGGGGAGAAAAAAGATGAGTGATTGGTTGCCCATGATCACCAGAAAGCCGACGGCGAGGAGCATGAACGTCTGTGGGTAGCGGAAAGCATCCAGCATTCGCACACGATGCGCGGCGGTCTTTTGGGTGACTTCCGTTCGCAATTGCTCGGTCAGCCAAAGTCTCTCGGGGTCGGGCAGCCACTTGGCGGTGCGGGGGCGATCCGCCAAATACCAAAGCGTAACGAACCCAAATAGAATTGGTGGAGCACCCTCCAAAATAAAAACCCAGCGCCAGCCCACCAGGCCGTGCCAATGGATGTGATCGAGCACCCATCGCGACATGGGGATTCCCATCGCCACGGCGATCGGCTGCGTGACCACAAAAAACGCCAGCGCGCGGGCGCGGTCCTCCACACGAAACCAGTGAGAGAAATACACCACAACTCCGGGAAAGAAGCCGGCCTCCGCAACACCCAGAAGAAGCCTCAAAAGGTAAAACTGTGTCTTCGTGCTGAGCGCTGCGAGCAGAGGCGTTCCCAGGAATCCCATCAATGTCGCGACCGCTCCCCAGGCAATCATGATGCTCGCGATCCACTTGCGCGCGCCCCAGCGCTCTACAACCAGGCTGCCCGGAAGGCTCGTCACCACAAACCCGAAAAAGTAGATGCCAGCCCCAAACCCGATGATGGCGTCGGTCAAATTCAGGTCGATTTGCATCTGGAGCTTGGCCACGCCCAGGTTGGCGCGATCCAGATAGGCGAGCAGATAGATGAACATCAGGTAGGGAATCAGGTGGCGCGTTACCCGGCGACGGACCTGATGCCTGGTGTCCGGTGCGACAATTTCGCTGCCTGATGCCGCCGGGCTAGTTCGCAAGGGAAGTCGAAATGTCACCGGTCCTCGAGGAGATGCGTGTCGTGGCCGCCCATGTGGGTGGTGGCGATGGAGTTTTTTTCCGCCAGCAAATCGTTATCCAACATCAGGCTGTGCTTGTCAATGTTATTAAGACGCGTGTATTGGTAAACTGAGGGCGTGGCCTTGGTGGACACAAACAAATATTCGCGGCAGATTCTCTTTTCCCCCATCGGTGCGGAAGGGCAGGGGAAGCTGCTGGAATCGAAAGCGGTGATTCTGGGTTGCGGGGCGCTGGGCACGGCGCAGGCCAATGCCTTGGTGCGCGCCGGAGTGGGAACCGTTCGGATTGTCGACCGTGATTTCGTGGAGGAATCAAACCTTCAGCGCCAGATGCTTTTTGACGAAGCGGACGCCAAGGCCAACCTTCCCAAGGCCGTGGCTGCCGAACGCAAGCTCCGCCAGATTAACTCCGATGTGCGCGTGGAAGGCATCGTGGCGGACGCGGACAGCAGCAACATCGAGGAATTCATCGAGGGATTCAACGTTGTCCTGGATGCAACGGATAATTTTGAGACGCGTTACCTCTTGAACGACGCCGCGGTAAAGCTGGGGATTCCGTGGATTTACGGGGCCGTGGTGGCGAGCTACGCGGCCACGATGACGATTCTGCCCGGACGAACCGCGTGCCTTGCGTGTATGTTTCCAAAATCCCCACAGGGGATGCATGAGACCTGCGACACCGCGGGCATCATCGGCCCTGCCGTTTCCTGGGGCGCGGCCATTCAATGCACTGAAGCACTCAAGATTCTGCTTGGGCGCGAAACCGAGTTGCACGGTTCGCTGCTGGCTTATGACTTGTGGAGCAACCGCTTTCAACAAATCAAAGCCGCCCGTGATCCTGAATGCCGCGTCTGCTGCGCGCGAGAATTCGCTTATCTCGAGCAGGGCGCGGCTTCGCACGTCAGCTTGTGCGGGCGAAATTCCGTGCAGATTCATCAAACGGAGTCGCGAGCCTTGGACCTTGCGGCGCTGAAGGCAAGGCTTGAGCGTTTCGGCCCCGTGCTGGCCAACGATTTCCTGCTGAAGTGTTCGCTCGATCCTTATGAGTTGACGGTTTTCCCTGACGGCCGGGTGATTGTGAAAGGGACGCAGGATCCCGCCGTGGCCCGTGGCCTATACGCGCGTTATATCGGGGCATAATTCGAAGAACCCAAGGCAGTTTGGCAGACTCCGTTTCTACAAGATCCTACGACGAGGTAAAGGAATGATCGGATTTTTTCTCGGTCTCGCCCTCATGTGCGCAAGCGCGCTTATGTATGAAATTGTCCTCACCCGCCTGCTGAGTGTGATTTGCTGGTACTATCTTGCCTTCGTATCGGTTTCCATGGCCATGTTCGGAATGACGGCGGGCGCTCTCCTGGTTCAGCTTCGCCCCGCGTTGTTTGAAGCAGGCCAGGTGGCCCGTCGCATGGCGCAAGCTGCCTTTGCCATGGCCGTTTCCATGCCCATCGTCCTGGTGGTCATGTTTTCGATTCCGTTGGACGTCTCCTTTGCCCTTCAAACTCTTTGCAGTTTCCTGATTTTTTGTTTCGTCATCGCCATTCCCTTTTTTTTTGCGGGAATCGTGGTGTGCCTTTCGCTAACGCGGACCAGAGCTCCAATCGGACGGGTCTACTTTGCCGATCTGGCGGGCGCGGCGGCGGGCTGCTTCGCCTCGCTGGTTCTCATGAGCGTGATTGACGCGCCGAGCGCCGTGCTGGCGATTTCCGCGCTGGTGTTTTTGAGCGCCTCGTTTTATGCAAACTTTGCCGGCCAGCCGCAACTCCGAAGACGATGCAACGTTTGGGCAGTGGTGCTGGTGGTGCTGGCAGGCCTGAACTCGACAACCATTCATGGCATTCAGCCCATCTGGTCCAAAGGAAAGCTTGATCCGCGCACCGACATCCTTTACGAGACCTGGAATCCCATTTCCAGGGTCCGAGTGGTGGAACCGAAAATGGAGGCGCGCTTTGTCGCGCCGCAATCACCTCTGGTTTGGAGAGAGGTGATGTATATCGACATCGACAACGACGCGGCGACGGGCATTTATCGCTATCAAGGCGACCTTGGCGACGTGGACTTTCTCCGCTCCGAAGTCCACTCCCTGGGAGCGCGAATTCGCGCGGGAGGCAGCGCGGCGATCGTCGGCGTGGGAGGAGGCCGGGACGTGCTCTCCTGCGCGCTCTTCGGGTTTCACCGCATCGTGGGGATTGAAATCAACAAGACTATCGCCGATATCTTTTCGCGGCGAATGGCCTGGTATTCCGGAGTCGACAAGATTCCCAACTTCGAACTGCACGTTGATGAAGGCCGAAGCTATTTGACGCGCAGCCACGAAAAATTCGACCTCATCGAAGCCACCGTGGTTGACACCTGGGCAGCTACCGCCGCCGGAGCCATGGCGCTCACGGAAAATTCACTCTACACGCTGGATGGCTGGCGGGTTTTCTACGATCATCTCAAGCCGGGCGGAGTCATCGCCTTCAGCCGCTGGAACCACAAGCCAGATTTCCACGAGTCAACGCGTTTGTTCTCTCTGGCTTACGCCACGTTGCTGAGCGAAGGGGTTCAGGATCCGAAAAGCCACCTGGCCATGCTCGGGCAACTTGATCTGGCCACGCTTCTCACCAGCAATCAGCCCTTCAGCCCGCAGGATCTGGAAAAGATAAAAACCACCGCTAGGGATTTGGATTTGCAGATTCTCTATCTGCCCGGGGAGAACCTGGCGATGCCGCAGTTGGAGCCGGTTCTTCAGGCCCACTCCCTTCAGGACCTCGCCGCGCTTCGTTCCCGTGATTATTTTGATCTTTCTCCGCCCACCGATGCCTCTCCCTACTTTTTCAGTTTTGCGCGCTTCCACGCCATTCCGGGAATCCTGCGAATTCCGGGCGTGGATTGGAAGGCGGCGCTGTTTCCGCTCTTGCATCTGGCGATTTTCATGTTTGCCGCTCTGATTCTTGTGGCTCTCACGATTGTGTGGCCCGCCCGGAGATGGACGCGTTTGCAACAGGGTTCAGGGGGAGCGCCGGCGGGGGCCATTCTCTACTTCATCGGCATCGGGCTGGGTTTCATGCTGGGTGAAATGGGGATGATGCAGCAACTTTCAATCTTCCTCGGCCAGCCGATTTATTCTTTGGCCGTGGTGCTGGCGGGATTGATTCTCTTCGCGGGATTGGGAAGCCTGGCATCGGATCGGATGCCCTTGAACTCCACATGGAAAAGCCGCGCGCCGGCGCTTTTCTCCGCGCTGGTGCTCGTCGCCTATTCGCTGACGGTTCTCCCTGCCATCCACGCCGCGGTGGGCGGAGTCTTGTGGCAGCGCGTGGCGGTTTCACTGGCAATGGTGGCGCCCTGCGGCTTCATCATGGGATTCTGCTTCCCGGTGGGCCTGCGCTGGGTGAGCGATCTGGGGCAGGAGGGAAATCTGCCCTGGATGTGGGCGCTGAACGGTGCGGCGTCCGTTTTGGCCACCTTTATTGCCATGGCCATTTCCACGGAAACTTCCATTCGAGCCTGCGTGCTCACCGCTGCCGCGTGTTATGCGCTGGGAGGATTATTGCTTACCGGCAAATCCCGCCCGTCCCATACGCCATCCGCGTTGGCAAGTGAAGCAAGCACTGTTCGCGCACGCTGAGCCGCCCCTCCGCAATGCTTCACAACGGGCCGGCATATTTGACAAATTCCATCCGTTCGTGGCGGCGAATTTCATTTGCCTGAGCCGTGCGCAGGATCGGCATCGCTCGTGTGAGGAGTGGTGGAGGCAAGTGACAATTCCCGCGTCAATTGATAATTGAGCTGCGTTCCGGCCGGAATCGTCAAATCCTTCCCGCGCCGGCGAAGGCGGTCGACGGTGGTGGCCGTCAATCCCACAGTAGCGCCGACAATCGGATGCGCGAAGATCAGTCCCACCAACACACCGCCGGCGGTTCCACCACCGATTTCCTCAAAATCCTGAAACCGCGAACTCGGCCCTTTGATGAGACCTTCGCTTCCCACCACCTTGATGTGATCGACGCCGTAGGCGGTCATCAGAATGGCGCCGATGGGAAGGCTGCGGCCGCTGGGAAGGGTGATCTGCTCCACGCTCAGCCTCATCTCGCCCACGCCCATAACGCGGCCGGGACGCTCCATGCGCGTGATGTGTCCCGCGAGCAACGCGCCGGAGGGAATCACCACGGTGTTGTTGATGGCGACGGGCTCCGTGAGGGTCATCGTGAAGGAGTCACCTTGCGAATTCAGTTTGGTGGTCAGGGTCTCGGTGGTGCGGCAATGAAGCATGGTGCCGGCGGGAACGGAGAGGACCTCCGCCGGACCCAGATCCTCGGCGTATGCAAAGGAAAGTCCTGCGATGGCGAGAAATATCGTCAGCAAAGCGCGCTTGACCATGTTGAACCTCCTCGAAGGTCATTCATGGCCGGACCCTGGCGCTTTGTCCAGCTTTGGTTGAAGTGAAGAAACTAAGAAGTGAGTGGGAGACCCGCTCACGGTGATCGGGTCTCCCTGAGGAATTGCTACTGCGCTCCCTCCGAGCGCGAGGCAACCTGGGTGACACCCTTTGGAGTACTTAGATACCCCTTCACCTGATTCGATCCTACACTATTTACCACCAACTCGTAAGGCTTTTTTGACCCGTTCACAAAGAAGTCGACCGGAGAGTTCACCGAGCAGTCTTTCCTTTCCACATCCATGTCATCCACCAGCGTAGCAAGCGTGTACTGATGGCGCTTGATGTTGGTGCGCTTCAGCGTCAGGCTGACACCTGCCACTTTGGAAGCCTGATTTCGGTTGAGGGTGAATTCGAAATAGTCACGATCTCCCAGCTTGCGCAGGTATTCGATGTCATCGTGATTACGGGCGATGAGCGTTCCCATTTCGCTGCGAGCCATCCCCAGATCCGCCGCCAGCGTGCTGACGTTTTTCTGAGTTGTACTAAGGTCCGACTTCGTTGAGGAGACGTCCTGGGAGAGGGCGCCCACTTGCTGCGCGTCGGCCTTCTGGTCAAGCTCCTGTTTCAGTTCCTGGGCCTGCGTCCGTTGCTGATCCTGAAGCTGCGCCACCATGGTGCTTGCGCGCTTCAGTTCGCCGCTCTGCGCACCAACGCGCTTGGAAGCAGCGTCCAGTTCGGACCTGACGGCGTCCAATTCCTGGGCGTTTTGTTGCTCGAGGGCCGCGAGCCGGTTGGAGACTTGTTCCCGGAGCTGTCCTGTTAAATCGTCTCGCAATTGTGTCTGTTTCTCCTCGAATTGGTGGTTCATAGAGTTCATGCGGCTGACCGTGAAGAGTTCTCCCACGGCCAGCGCGGCGAGAATCAGAAAGATCGCAATGAATTTGACGCCATCCTTCATACCCGGCGTTTGCTGTGACGGATATTCTTCCTGGGCAGGCAAATTTTGGAATAGCATGGTGGCCTCTCCCCTCTCCTTTAGACTGGGAATTCTTTACCAGAAGCTTCACACATTGCCTGTGAAGTGCTTCCCGGCACGAGGGGATGCAAGCGAAGGGCCAACCGGGGGCATGCTAACTGTCCCGATTTTGAAGAGGTTACGGAGACAGATCGGAACGCAGGTCATAGGACTATCTGTAGGACTTACGTGTGGGAAGTAAAATGTGCCCTCCGCTAGCCGGTTCGCCCCGGGGGCCGAGGCTATGATTTGGAGTTGTGGGTCAGCCCTTTTTTCCGCTCGCTTGCCCACCCGGGCTTGGTTACTTGCGGCGTGCGAGCAATGGCCAGCGAATCGGGTGGCACCTCTTTGGTAATCGTAGACCCGGCGGCAGTGTAGGATCCCTTGCCGATGCGCACCGGAGCCACCAGCATGTTTCCGCTGCCGATGAATACCTCGTCCTCGATGACGGTGGGATTCTTGGTCTCTCCATCGTAGTTGCAGGTGATCGTCCCCGCCCCGATGTTGGTGCGCTCGCCCACCGTAGCGTTGCCGAGGTAGGTGAGATGCTGCGCTTTGCTTCCCCGTCCCAGGGTGGACTTCTTAACTTCCACAAAGTTTCCGACCTTGACATCTGTTCCCAGCACTGCGCCGTCGCGCAGGTGGGCGAAGGGGCCGACCGCTGCGCCGGAGTTGACTTCAGAATTGGTGATAACGCAGGATTGGCGCACCGTAACGCCGTCGCCGAGAATGGAATCGGTGAGGGTGGAGTAGGGTCCGAGGCGGCAGCCACTTCCCAGCCGCGTCCGCCCGCGCAGGCTCACGCCCACTCCCACTTCCGTGTCGGGGCCGATCGTCACGTCCTCGTCGATGTATGTCCGCTCCGGGTCGGCAAGCGTCACGCCTTCGGCCATCAAGGCGCGGGCCTTGCGCAGGCGCAGCATCTTTTCCACCTCGGCAAGCTGCGCGCGGTCGTTGATTCCATGCGCTTCATCGGCCGGTCCCTCGAACGCCGCGACTTTCAGGCGATGGCGGTAGAAAATCGCCACAAGATCCGTGAGCAAGAACTCCTTTTGGGCGTTGGCTTGTGAAAGCTCGGCCAGATGGGCCAGCAGGGGCCTGCGCGAGAAGCAAAGGATGCCGGTGTTGACCTCGTGAATTTTTTTCTGCGCCGCGCTTGCTACTTTCTCCTCCACGATGGCTCGCACGCGCTTTCCGCTACCCCGCACGATGCGTCCGTAACCGGTGGGATTTCCCTCGCGCGTCGTGAAAATGGTGCAGGCCGCGTGTTGCTTCCGGTGAGTCGCCACAAGCTTCGTCACCGTTTCGGGTTTGAGCAAAGGGGCGTCGCCGACCAGCACCACCACCACATTGCTCGGGCAGCGCTCGAGTTCCGGCCGGGCCACGATGAGCGCGTGGCCGGTTCCCAATTGCTCCTTCTGCTCGATGAATTTCACTTCCGGGCGGGTGAAGGCCTTGCGCATTTCCTCCGCTTTGTGCCCGATAATCAGATAAATCCGATCCGCTCCCGCTCCGGTGGCGGTTCGTAAAACGTATTCCCCAAGCAGCCGGCCCGCCAGCTCGTGCAGCAGCTTCGGGCGCTCCGATTTGAAGCGTGTCGCCTTCCCGGCCCCCAGGATTACAATTGAAAACCCCTCTTGCGTCATCGATTACTCCCCTGACCGAAACCGATTGGAATGTTCAACCAAGCGACGTGGGAGTGGGGCAGTCTGAAATTTCGGCGTAGGGGCACCCCTTGCGGGTGCCCTATGTGATCCCGCCGAACTGAAGGGCAGGGACAAGCCCTGCCCCTACGAAATTCAAACTGCGCCGCTACCAAGCGACATGGCACTCACGGAGCAGGCTGCCCGCGCTCACTTGCGGCCACAAGCATTCTAAATCGGCAGAGGAACGAATTGCCAGTAGGCCAGTGCGAAAAGAATTCCGTAACCCGTGAATGTTTCGCTCGGGGCAAATTGGAATTTGTTGTTGCCCTTGTTCACCAAAAAGGCTCCAACGGATTCAGGGAGAGCCCTTTGCCGCTTCCCGTTCTTCGAACCCAACAAAAAACCTCCGTCGCGCAACCTTCCTTCCGGGGCTCCCACATCTATCAGAGGGAAGAGTTGATCGAGTTTTCGCAGAGAATTACCCGAACAGCCTGCCCAGAATGCGCGCGGAGTGGCCGCAAGGCCTTACGACGGGTCACGAAAGCGAGAGGGAACCCAAGACGCCGCCCGCGCCGCAAATTGCCCCCGCATCATAGGCGGCTCCAAACAAGCAGGAAATGGTGACCCCCGAAAGAGAGGCGAAAAAGCTACCTGGAACCATTCCGGCGGGTGGTGAGAGCTATCTTCTTTCTAATCACGCTATAGCAACTATATTTCGTGGTCGGTAAACCCCTGCAACTGCGTTCTCTTTCCGTGAAATCACCCACCCGCTGCGTGAAATCCCCCACTTATGGGCTTGGCAGGCAGGAAAGGAACGCGGATGGCTTCCCGTAAATGTTTCCAAGCTCAGTGCCTACAATTGATTTGTTTGTTTCTGCGATAGTGGACCTGAAATTGCCCATACTTTTCTAGGGAGAAGTGTCGATGTGCGAAATTGCGTGCGCCATTGGGGCGCGGCAAATTGGCTTCCGGGCTGCAGCAACCCAAGTAAGAGCCATCACCACAGAGTGCAAAGAGCTTCAGAGAAACTTCTCCGTGGTTCTCCGTGCGCTCTGTGGTGAGAGCTCTTCATGGACATACATCGAGAGTTTCCTCCTACGGATTTCGTGAAAGCCTACACGTGTCGGCTGTCAATGTGGCAAAAAGGGCCGAAAAAAGATGTTAAAAATAAAGGAACCTCCTGAGAAGTTGTTGAGAACAAAGAGCGGCGTGTAAAAACTACATGGTCATTCGATTCACCCATCAAAATCGACATTTTGTACTGGTGGAGCCACTTGTCCATCAAGCCGGGACGTGGTAGGTTGGGCCTCCCCAAAGGAGGCGATATGTCTCAACAAGTGATGGAATGCGCCCGCGGAAAACCATGCATGTCCGCCACCATTTTGGCCATGTCCGCTTTCGTGGCGACAATAGCTATTTGCGCCCGCCCGCTTGCGGCGGATGGAGATTATCACCTCGTCAAGAAATTGGTTCTGGGTGGCGAGGGCGGCTGGGACTACCTGATTTGCGATAGTGACGCACGCCGCCTCTATATTTCCAGGGGTTCACACGTCATGGTGGTGGACGCGGACACCTACGCTGTGGTGGGAGATATTCCCGGCACCGATGGCGTTCACGGCATCGCTCTGGCGCCGGAATTCGGGCGCGGATTCACCAGCGACGGCAGGTCAAACACCGTGACGATTTTCGATCTGAAATCTCTGAAGGTTCTGGGAACCGCGCCCACGGATGAAGGCCCGGACGCCATCGTTTACGATCCCGCTTCCAAACGCGTCTTTACCTTGAATGGCCGCGCGGGCACCGCGACGGCCATTGACGCGGAAACGGGGAAGCCCGCCGGATCCATTACGCTCGGGGGCCGCCCGGAATATGCCGCTGCCGATGGCGAGGGGCATATCTACAACAACTTGGAGGACAAGAGCGAAATCATCCAGATCGATTCCAGGAAGCTTACCGTTACCGCCCGCTGGCCGCTGGCGCCGTGCGAAAGTCCGTCGGGACTGGCGATCGACAAGGAGCATCGCAGGCTTTTCGCGGGATGTCATAGCCGGGTTATGGCGATCATGGATGCTGACACCGGCAAGGTGCTGGCCACGCCCTCGATTGGCCAGGGTGTGGATGCCAACAGGTTCGATCCCGGAACTCAGCTTGCCTTCAGTTCCAACGGCGATGGAACATTGACCATCGTCCATGAGGATTCGCTGGAGAAATTTGCGCCCGTCGCCAGTGTCACCACTCAGCGCGGCGCGCGAACCATGGCTCTGGATTTGAAAACTCATCGCGTCTTCCTGGTCACTGCGGAATTCGGTCCGGCTCCGGCGCACACGCCCGAGCAACCCCACCCGCGGCCGCAGATGGTGCCGGGGACATTTACCCTGCTGGTCTTCGGCCCCTGACGATTCCACCCACGCCACCCATTGACTTGATTGAGCAAGCGGGAGATTCCGATGGAAAGAATGTCAACGCGCACGTTGACTTTCCGTAAGCGCTGGGGTAATTTCAACTTTGGGATTTGCTTTCCCTCCCGGACCCTATGACTCCTGATAGCAGTGTCGTTGAGGTGACCCTCGAAAGCGACCTTAAGAACGTTGAGGTGGCCGAGGAAATTACACGCCGCGTGGCCGGCACTGCGGGGTTTGATGAGGATGAACAACAACGCATTGAAATGGCCGTGCACGAGTCGATGATCAACGCCATTTGGCACGGCAATCAAAACGACTCCAGCAAGAGCGTCTGGTTACAGTTCAAGATTCACCCCGACCGGCTGGAGATTCGCATCCGTGACCAGGGAAAAGGCTTCGACCTGAGCTACATTCCCGATCCCCGTATGGACGAAAACCTGCTGAACGTGTCCGGGCGTGGAATCTTTCTCATTCGCACCTTCATGGACGAGTTCCGGGTGGAGCACGTTAACGGAACAGGGACGGAAGTGACCATGATTAAACGCCTGAGTCCCGGATTTCAGACTAAACAAGGAGGAACCGACCGTGAGCATGAAAGCCACAATACGACAAATTGATTCCGTCTCGGTCGTCGATATCAGTGGGAGGATTACATTGGGAGAAGGTTGCTCCCAGTTGCGGGAGCTGATCCGCGACCAGTTGGGCAAGGGAAACAAGAACCTGTTGTTGAATCTTGCCGATGTCACCTACATCGATAGCTCCGGAATCGGCGAGCTGGTAAGCGCCTTTACGGGTGTTTCCAAGCAGGGCGGAAGCTTGAAACTCTTGAACCTCACAAAAAAGGTTCATGATCTGTTGCAGATTACCAAACTGTATACGGTCTTTGACGTCCACGACGACGAAGCAAAAGCAATTGGCAGTTTTTCAAAGGTCGCCAACGCCTGAGGTTCCGTTCCACAAACCCGCCGACGCGGCATCTGTCGAACCTGCTTTTCGCCGCGTTTCCATCAGTGCCCGATATGCAGCCGTGCCGATGCGATGTCCCGGCGGAAAATGGAGTTTTGATTGGCGCGGCGAACGATGGCTGAAGGTATTAGATTTTCGGAATGCCCCACGGACGGTAAAGAATCGCTCCCGCCTGGCAAACATCCTCGAGGAAAAATTTCCCACGATTTATTCTCAATGTACCTGACGGTTCACGGGAGTGAATCGCATTTGCGGTGTCTGCCGAAACGCTTCTTCCTCAAACTATCCCGCGCCCCGAGTGACCTCGTGTCAGGAGTTGTCCGCAGAAAACCAGGCTGGCGGTCGGCGGAATTCTCCACACGTGTGCTTGCAGGATAGTCTCCCAGCAAGGTTACGATGAAGGGGTGGCCTTCGCCCAAAAACGTCAGGGCGCAAACGATTTGCCATTGCGGCGTCGTTTGCCCCAATCGGCCTGGTCCGGGAGGGAGGGAAGCGAAAGGGTGGCGGGGTAGGGCAACAGTGGCTTCAGGTTCACGCCCGTGATGTCGGTTAACTCGCTGAGCGCATCGAGGAGTTCCTCGCTTCTCGGGCTTTCGGTCTCCACTTGGAAAATGGTGGCAGCGATCGACTGAGCCAATTGCGGAGAGCAGTGCAATCGCAATTCTCCATCCCACGCGCCGGCAATCTTCACGCAGATTGCGAATGCTCCCGCGGCGGAAAACTCGCCTGTCACAGGGCCCTCGATTTGGAACCCCAGAACGGTCCTCCACGTCTCGTAAATGATCCTCGAAAAAGCTACCTCAGTAAACGCCACGGCAGCTCCTTAGGTTTTTGGAACCCGGTAACATGTGGCGCGCTCAAACTGAACGCGTTCATAGGAATCGTCGATGCTAAAAGTTGTCTCTGCCGCTCCCATGAAAAAGTAACCGTCGGGCTTCAAAATCCTTTTTACTTTGGAAAGAATAGCCTTCTTGGTCTCCATGCCGAAATAGATCAGCACGTTGCGAAGGAGGACGAGGTCCAATGATGGCAGCGAAGGCCAAGGGCCCGCAAGATTCAATGGCTGATAATCCACCATGCGGCGGACATCGTCGCACAAATACCAATCACACCCGCGCTTTTGAAAATACTTGACAAGCAGCGTGGCGGGAAGCCCACGGTTCACTTCGAGCTGGCTGTAGCGGCCCTCGCGCGCGCGGGCCAGTACGTCCGTGGAAATGTCGGTGGCCAGGATGTGAACCTTCCAGTTTGCCAGGAGGGGGAAATTTTCGCGAATCAGCATGGCCAAGCTATATGGCTCTTGTCCAAAGGAACTGGCTGCGCACCAAACGCTTAATTCTCTCTGCGCTGCCCGCCGGGACATGAGATCTGGAAGGGCGAATTTCCTTAAAGCTTCGAAGGGATGGAAGTCGCGAAAGAAGGAAGTTTCGTTGGTAGTAAGCGCCTCCACAGCCTGGCGGTGCAAGCCGTTGAAGGGTTCGGATTGCAGGCGTTGCACGAGATGGTCGAGCGATGCGAATCCCTCGCGGCGGGCAAGGGGCAGCAATCGCGATTCAACAAGATATCCCTTGTCTTCCTCCAGCACAATCGCGGAGTGCTCAAGGACGAGGCGGCGAACGTAATTGAATTCGGGCAGACTCAGGCTCATCTGAGAACACTCGATTCCACGGTACCGGGGGCAGAGTTGAATTCGTGGAGATTTTCCCGTCCGTTTCGAACGCGCCGGACGATCTCCGGGCCGAGTTTATCGAGCGGCAGAACCTTGCTGGCGAGGCCGGCGTTGGCCACGAACCCGGGCATTCCCCAGACAACGCTGCTCGCCTGATCTTGCGCCAACACTTGACCCCCGCATTCGCAAATGTGCTCGCAGCCCCTCAAACCATCCTGCCCCATGCCGGTCATCACCACCGCCAGGGCGTGAGTTCCGTAAGTGTCTGCAACAGACCGGAACAGCACATCCACCGCCGGTCGACAGGAGTTTTCTGGAGGGCCTTGGTGAGTTCGGAGTGTAAGGCGATTGCTCTCACTGGCTACGATCATGTGGTAGTCGCCGGGCGCAATCCAGGCGCAGCCAGGGATCAGTCCGGCACCTGCCTGGCCCTCTTTGACCTGGATTTGCGACTTCGCCGCCAAGCGCTCGGCCAGTAGGCGGGTGAAAACCGGAGGCATGTGCTGAACGACAACCACCGGAACGGGGAGATCGCGTGGGAGGGCGGGAATGAGACTGGACAGAGCATTTGGCCCGCCGGTCGAAACGCCGATTGCTACGATGTCGATACGCTCTTCACGACTTGGGGTTGCCCGTCGCGGCGGGATCGGCTTTGGTGTAAACAGCGCAGGAGAATGGACCTGGTCTGTCCCTCCCAATAGCCGGCTGCAAATCGCCTTGACCTTCGGAATTAATTGGGTCCGAACGCAATCCAGGCCCCGGGCGGAGCTTCCCACGTTGGATGGCTTGGTGACGTAGTCCGTTGCGCCTTTGGAGAGTGCTTCCAGGGTTGCCTCCGCGCCGCGCTCCGTGAGGGTACTGTACATAATCACCGGCAGATCCGGCAGCGATTTGCGGATTTCCACCAGCGTGGCGATGCCATCCAACTCCGGCATTTCCACGTCCAGGATGATGACGTCGGGGTTGACTTGTGGAATCTTGGCGAGCGCAATCTTTCCGTTGGCGGCAGTTCCCGCCACCGCCAATTGAGGATCTGTGGTGAGCGCGTCACTTACCATGCGCCGGACGACCACTGAGTCATCAACCACGAGGATTCTAATCTTGGGCATAAGCTAAGAGTTTGTCATACCGAAGATCCGGAGTTTCTCCATGATGACCTCCGGGGTGAAGGGCTTCATTACGTACTCGTTGGCCCCTGCGGCGAGGGCTCGAACCACGTTTTCCATTTCCGTCTCCGTGGTCACCATGATCAGGAGCACTCCGTCATACGTGTGCTCGGCGCGAACGGCTCGAACAAATTCGAAGCCATTCATCTCCGGCATATTCCAATCCACCAGAGCGACGTCAAACTTTCCGGCAGATTGGAGTTGCTCCAGTGCTTCCCGGCCGTTGGCTGCTTCCACGGTTTCGAACTCCAGCCCGCGAAGCATCCGCGCCAGGATGCTTCGCGTGGCTTTGGAGTCGTCAATGATTAATGCGCGCACAGTGTCTCCCACTCATCCCCAGGCATGTTCATTCCACGCTGATCTCGGCGGTCGGGTAAAATGACCGACCAGGAAATGCCCCAACCCCCGTGCTAACACCTTTGAAATCACTGGACACGCGAGGCAGTGCCCGCCGCGGCCTTGGCTCGTGCAAAACGTCCGTCCGGAGCGGCCTTTGTGCCGGGACGAAACTCCGCCGCCCGGCTGGCCATCCCGCTGTTGTCAAACCTGAACCGGGAGACGACGTTCTGGAGTTCCGCCGCCATACGGGCCAGTTCTTGCGCCGCAGTTTGGGTGTTGGTGGCCCCCTCCGTGGTGCTCTTGGCGGCTGTGGCCACCGAAACGATGTTCTCCACAATCTGCGAGCTCCCACTTGCTGCCTCACTCGCGTTGCGCAAAATTTCGTTGGTGGTTGCGGTCTGCTCCTCGACGGCGCTGGCGATGGTGTTGGAGATGTCGTTGAGCTGGTTGATGATCGTGGTGATTTCCCCGATGGCTTCAACCGCTCCCTTGGTGTCGGTCTGAATGGCTTCAATTTTCCGGCTGATATCCTCGGTCGCCTTGGCAGTTTCTTTGGCCAATTCCTTCACTTCATTGGCGACGACGGCAAAGCCCTTGCCGGCCTCGCCGGCGCGTGCAGCCTCAATCGTGGCGTTGAGGGCCAGCAGGTTGGTCTGCTGGGCGATGGAGGTAATGACCTTGACCACCTGGCCGATTTCGGCGCTGGATTCACCGAGTTTACCCACCATCGCGTTGGTATTTTCGGCGGTGCGCACGGCGGAGGTGGCGATTTTCGCCGCCTCGTTGGCATTCTTGGCGATTTCCTTGATGCTGGCGTTCATTTCCTCGGTAGCGGTGGCAACGGTCTGAATATTCTTGGAAACCTGCTCGCTGGCGGCCGAGACGACATTGGCCTGCGCCGAGGTTTCTTCAGCGTTGGAACTCATTTCCGTACTGACGGAGGAAAGCTCCTCGGAGGAGGGGGCCAGGGCAAGGGCGTTATCACCAATCAGACCCATGCTGGAGGAGAGCTCGGCCACCATGGTGTTGATGTCGGTCTTGATGCGGGCATGGTCGCCTTGGTAGTTGCCATCGACGTGGGCAGTCAAATCACCGCCTGCAACTTTTTGTAGCACCGCGCCTGCTTCCTGAACAGGCGCGATAACGGCATCGAGAGTATCGTTGACTCCCTGCACGACGCTCCGGTACTCACCCTGGTGTTTGGAAGCATCGGCGCGGGTAGAAAGCTTGCCCTCCACCGCCGCCTGCGACAGCATGTTGACGTCTGAAACCAGGGCGTTGAGTGATTCCATCATCTGAATAAACGCCGGCATAAGAACATCCTGCTCAGAGCGTTTACCAGCCTTTTTAATCTGTTCCAATTCCTTTTGGTATGCCCCTGCGGCCACAGCCTGAACCATCTCCAAAATGTGGCGGAGCCTGGTTTGAGTGTTGTTGACCGCCTTGGCCACCTGCGCAAAGATTCCCTGGTAAGTGCCGCGAACTTCCGTGCTGAGATCGTTCACCGCCATGCGTTGAAGAACCTGATTGGCTTCAATCAATCCGCCCAGCCCGTCAATGCACGAATTGAGGTTGTTCTTGATGGCGTTGAAATCGCCGTGGTAGTCCTGACTAATCTTGGGGGGGATGTCGCCTTTACCAATGCGGTCGACATAGCTCGCCGCCACATTCAGCGGACCAATCACTGCGTCCAGGGTATCGTTGACTCCCTGCACGACATTGCGGAAGTTTCCCTGGTGCCTTGCCGCGTCCGCGCGGGTTGACAACTTCCCTTCCACCGCCGCCTGCGCCAGCATCGTGGCATCGTCCGCCAGCGCTTTCACTGCCGCCATACAGCGGTTCAGGGCAATCCCCATTTGCCCGATTTCGTCCTGGCCGTCAAAGGAAACCTGGTTGGCAAAGTTCCCAGCCGCCACCTGGTCCAGAGCCTCGCTAACCCGGATAATCGGTGTGGTGATGTTTCGCTTCAAGAAGATTCCTGCCGCGGCGACGACCCCGAAACTCACCAGCATTACGATCACCATGAGGGTGATGGTTTCGCGGGTCTGTTCCGAGCTGGCCTCCAGAGAGCGGGTGCCGAATTCGATCTTGAGTCTGGTCAACTTGTCGAGGGCGGCCTGCTCCGCCGCGCCCATTGTCGCGGTGCTGGTGCTCACCATTGTAGTTGCGGCTTCGCTCAGTTTGCCATGCTGCACCAGGTCGATCACCGGCCGCTTGATGTTCTCATCGTAATTACTGCGCGCCTTTTGGAAATCATCGAAGGCCTGCTGGATATCCTCATCCCGGATGCCCTTTTGAAATCTGTCCGAGGCTTTATTGAGGGCTTGAACGCTCTGATTCGCCGCGGCCAAGCTGCGCTGCCGTGCCTCTTCATTCGAGTCCAGGATCATGTTTCGAAGGTTTATCCGCTCCTGTCCAAAATTCGCGGTCATTTCGAGGATGTCGTGAAGGGGGACAGCATGTTGGTTGTAAAGGTCGGCGGACGCATTTCCGAGTTTCAGCAGGCTGAAGATGCCCGTGACGCCCACCACACCGCCCATGGCCCCTACGAGCAGCAAGCCACCCATCAATTTGGTCCTTAATTTCAAGTTCTTCAGCATAGATCCTCTTTTCAGACAATCAATGGATACACGCGCTCGCTCCCAGTTGAGATATGGGGCGGTCTGCCGCAAACGCCCATTGGGCGGGAGGACTCCAAAAACAGTGGCATTGGCTTCCAGCCCATGCGCACTGGCAGGATGGCAGTGCCACGGCGGGCAAAATGCCCTTCACTCGGTGCTGCGCCACGCCACTTGCGCGTACACGCTGCGCTTGATGCCCACCGTGACGCCGTTCCCGTTGGCAAACTCCGCGTGGTAGGGCTGGAGCAGGTTTTGCCCCACCAAAGAAAGCTCAATATGTCGTGTGGCCCGCCAACTCAGGCGCGCGTCGGTGGTGTTGTATCCACCGACCGACTACGCCAGCAAGCCGCTCAAGTAGCGGTAAGTCTGGTCAAATTCCAAATGCCGATTTGACCATGGCCACAGGTATCGAAGGTGCCCTCACCGGCGTGCAACTCGGGGCCACTGGGCTGAAAGCTCACATCAACCCAGGAACAAAATATGAGGCGAGCTTCTAAATCAGGACACTATGCAACTTTCGCCGCAGGAGCGATGACGTTCAGGACCTTCTCCGCATCCAAGGCGATCAGCAACGCGCCCTTCAGCTTGTAAACTCCGCGAATCAGTTCGCGCACCTCTCCGGAAAGAGTTCCGGGAGGCAATTCGAAACTTTCCTCTTCGACTTCCAGAACATTTCCAATTTCATCCACCAGAAGACTGACTGCTCCATCCTCGTACCGCATGACCACGTTCATGGGCAGCTCGCCTGCGGCGCGTTCGCGCAGGCCCAGGCGGCAGCGCAAATCAACCGCCGTAACGATTTGGCCTCGGAGATTAATAAGGCCTTTCACCACCGATGGGGCCAGGGGCACGCGGGTCATTTCCTGATAGCGGATGACCTCCAGCACTTTTCCCACCTCCACACCAAACAGGAGCTTATCGACAAGAAACGTCGAAAACCGTTTTCTTGCAGTCATAACCGTTCTCCTGAAGTTTCGGGCCGGAGTCCAGACTCAATGATCCGAATTCGCTTTCGGCGAACGGCTCGGGCCGGATTCCGATCTCATATTCCACGATAAGCTTGCGTAGGCGGTACGCCGCACTGCTACCGGACCGCTGGGATCTCCGATATATTCCACGTGGTCGGGCTGGAAGAGATTTTGTCCGGCCAGTGAAAACTCGAAATTCCGGCCAATTCGGTATCCCATGCGCACATCGCCGGTGGAGTAGCCATTGACGCTCTGCGCGGTCAGGGAGCTGACATAGCGGTAAATGAGATCAAGCTGAAGTCTCTTGAGCATATCGAAGGAGGAATCGAGCGTCACCTGGTGCTGCGGACTCGACCCGTTGTCGCTCCCCGGACCCTCGCTGATCTCGCCGGTGGGAACCGGCGCCTGCTTGATCGACATGCGTAAAAAGGAATAAGTTCCTCGCAACCGCCAAAATTTGGCCGGTTGCCATTCCGGACCCATTTCCACTCCGTAGGTGGCGCCGAACAAGCCGTTTTGGAATTGCGCGGGCAGCAAAATATAGACCGGAGAGGGCGCGGCGGTCGGGTAGGGTAAAGTCGATTGGAGCGAGAAGGCGTCGATCAGGTCTTCGCTGAACAAGTCGTGATAATGATTGAAGTAGCCATCCACATCCATAAAGACATTCTTCCCAAACAGCACGCGATAACCCGCCTCCGTGGCGTTAAGCTGCTCCGGGGCGAAATTGGGGTTGGCATTGAAGCGCGCGAACACGGGGAAGCCTGCTATCGATTCAAGGTAGCTCGATAGGTAAAGTCCTCTTCCGCATCGGACGGCGTACGCAGGGCGTGGGTGAAAGACGCCCAGAAGGTTTGCCGGTTTGTGGGGGTCCACATCAAACGGCCACTCGGCTGGAAGTCCACACCATGGGTGTAATTGGTGTTCAGCAGCTTGGTGCCCGCGAAGAGCATCAACTTGTTGTTCACCGTAATGTCGTCTTCAATAAAGCCGCTGAACAG
>JASHSC010000567.1 GCA_030036915.1 Terriglobia bacterium | reverse complement strand
GATCGATCCGCAAGGTCCTTCAATCCTCATAATGCGTCCAAATGATACAAGTTAGAGGAGTTAAGGTTAAGGAGATTGTGCCGAATGGTTATTTTAAACGGTTGTACGGCACAAGAAGTCTTGTGAATGGAATTTGTAAGTTGATTGAACTCAGCGTGTTTTGGGCAATATTTGCGGTTTTGGACCAGTGTCGAGCGCCGGGCAGGCTCCAAGTTGTCTGCGCGCGTTGCCGCCCAAGGTTTGACCATAATATGAACTCACTGCTATAGTTAGGCTTTCACCTTATACGAGCAGGAAGTCATCGAATCAATGGCTGATCTTCACATTACATTTCCTGATGGGTCCGTCCGCGAGTATCCTCAGGGCACAACGGCGCTGGAAGTAGCCAAATCGATTGGTCCCCGTCTGGCGGCTGAAGCCCTCGTCGCGAAGCAAGGCGAGCGGTTGATCGACCTTTCCACCAAACTGGAATCGGACGGCCCCATTCAATTCATTACCCCGCCATCGGCAGAGGGGTTGGAAGTATTTCGCCACTCGACCGCACATTTGTTGGCCGCCGCCGTCACCGACCTCTTTCCCGACGCGCACCCCGGCATCGGTCCGCCCACCGAAACCGGCTTTTACTACGATTTCTATCGCGAGAAACCCTTCACGGAAGACGACCTGCGCAAGATTGAAGCCAAAATGCAGGAAATCGTTCAGGCGAACGTGCCCAACGAGCGCGTCTACTTTCCCAAGGAGGAAGGCTTGAAGCTCTTCGAGCAGATGGGCGAGTTCCTGAAGTGTGAGCTGATTCAGGAGAAAGCGGAGCCTGTTTTTTCCGCCTATCGTACGGGCAAATTCCTGGATTTTTGCCGCGGCCCGCACATTCCCTCCACCGGTCGAATCAAGGCCTTCAAGCTCCTGAGCGTTGCGGGCGCTTACTGGAAGGGTGACGAGCACTCGCGCCCTATGCAGCGCATTTACGGAACCTCATTTTTCAGTCAGAAAGATCTGGATGCATTTCTTCATCAGATCGAGGAGGCGAAGAAGCGCGACCATCGCCGCCTAGGCAGAGATCTTGACCTCTTCAGCATCCAGGATGATGCCGGGCCAGGGCTGATCTTCTGGCATCCCAAGGGCGGAGTCATTCGCCGGCAAATCGAAGACTGGCTGCGAGATGAGCTGACAGCGCGCGGATACGATCTGGTCTTCACCCCGCACGCCATGCGGCTGCATCTGTGGGAGACCAGCGGCCACACTAACTTTTATCGCGAGAACATGTTCGGCCCGATGGATGTCGAGAACGATCAATACCAGCTCAAACCTATGAACTGCCCCGGGCACATTTTGATTTACAAGTCCCGCCCCCGCAGTTATCGCGAACTGCCCATGCGCCTGGCGGAGCTTGGCACGGTTTACCGCTTTGAGCGCTCCGGCGTTGTGCACGGCCTGCTGCGCGTGCGCGGATTCACCCAGGACGACGCGCACATTTTCTGCACGCCGGAACAGCTTGAGTCGGAAGTGCAAGCCTGCGTGGAATTCGCCCTCCTGGTGCTGAAGACCTTCGGCTTCGATGAATACCAAGTGGAGCTTTCCGCGCGCGATCCCGCGCACGCGGAGCACTACGCCGGTACGGTTGAAGAATGGAACCTGGCGGAGGGTGCGCTGATGAGTACTCTGAAGCGCATGAACATTCCGTTCAAGTACATGCCGGGCGAGGCGGTGTTTTACGGCCCGAAAATCGACGTTAAGCTGGTTGATGCCATCGGGCGGCCGTGGCAGCTTACCACCGTGCAGTTTGATTTCAACCTGCCGCGGCGATTCGGATTGGAATACGTCGGGTCCGACGGCCAATTGCGCACGCCGGTGATGGTGCATCGCGCGCTGTTCGGTTCGATCGAACGATTTTTTGGCGTGCTGATCGAGCACTACACCGGGGCGTTCCCCGTGTGGCTCGCGCCGGTGCAGGCCGTGGTGATTCCGGTGAGCGACAAATACTCAGCCTACGCTGCAGAGGTTTTGAAGGAACTAAAGGCCGCCAAGGTCCGTGCGCAACTGGACGACCGCAATGAGAAGCTGAACGCGCGCATTCGCGACGCGCAGATCCAGAAGGTGCCGTTCATGCTGGTGGTCGGCGAGCGCGAGACCCAGGGCCGCAGCGTGGCCGTGCGCCGCAGGGATACGGGAGATGCCGGCGCCCGCCCCCTGGCCGATTTCATAAATTGGATCCGGGAGCTTATCGACACCCGGGCCGCGAAATGGTAAGCTAGACGAAAGCGTGGGAGTCAAGAGTTTCTGATCCTCGACGCAATGTGCTGTTCTTGGGGGGCCCCTTTGGGGCTGGGAGGGAAGATTTATCGCTGACCGATTTGTTCGTATTAATGAGCGGATTCGCGCCAAAGAAATCCGCGTGATTGATGAAGAAGGAAACCAGCTTGGGATCATGCCTCCCTTCGAGGCTCTGAAGACCGCACGGAGTCAGGGCCTGGACCTTGTGGAAGTTGCACCCACGGCCAATCCTCCCGTCTGCCGCATCATCAATTATGGAAAATATCTCTATCAGCTCAGCAAACGGCAGCATGAGGCGCGCAAACACCAAAAATCCATCGGGCTGAAGGAAGTTAAGATGCGGCCCCGCACCTCAACGCATGATTTTGAAACCAAGCGCAACAAGGTGCTGGATTTTCTTCAGGAAGGCGCCAAGGTGAAGGTCACGATCATGTTTCGCGGGCGCGAAATGGCGCATCGCGATCTGGGCTTCAAGATGATCGAGAAGCTGATTGAGGAAGTGGGGGAAAACGGGCAAGTGGAAGCGCGACCGCGGCTGGAAGGCCCGAACCTGACCACGATTCTCGCGCCGAAGAAAGCGGCGGGCAAAGCCGGCGCCGCCAAACCGCGCCCTGCCGCCCCTCCGCCCAGCGGGCCGCCTTCAGCTTCTCCGGGGGCACCGTCGTCCGCCCCGCTTAAACCTAGTCCGCCGATCCCGACCATGGCCAAGCCCGCCGGGCCGCAGGAAACTTCAGGAGGATAGATTTGGCGAAAGTCGCGAAGGTTAAACACAAGCTCAAGACCCACAAGGGAGCCGCCAAGCGATTCAAAATCACCGGCAGCGGCAAGGTGACGCGTCACCACTCCTTTGCCCGTCACATCTTGACGTCCAAGGCCAGCAAGCGGAAGCGGCGACTCGGCAAGTCGGTGGTTCTATCGCCCGCCAATGAAGGTCAGGTTCTCCGCATGCTCCCTTACGGAAAGTAGTTTAAGGGCAGTGGTTAGTGGCTGGACTTTAGTAGCGTCGATTCCGCCCAGGCGGGACCGCCGCTACAGAATCTAACCACTAGCAACCAGACACTAACCACTGCTTTTCACCGCGTGCAGGAAGGCTTCACCGAGGCCAATTGGGTGCCTTCACTGCCCCGAGTGCCGTGGCCAGTGGCTAGTGTTTAGTGGCTCGCGACGAGCCATGGCAAAATACAGTACGTAGGGTCCGTGGTTTTTGCTGATCACTGACCACTCGCTACGGATTACTTCGAAAGGAGAAACCCATGCCTCGAGTCAAGCGCGGCACTGTGCGCCGCGCAAGTCGGAAGAAGCTCGCCAAGCTGACCAAAGGCTATTTCCTTACCAAAAGCAAATTGTACCGCTCGATGAAGGAGGCTGCGGATAAGGCCGGCCGTTACGCTTTCCGCGATCGCCGCCGCAAGAAGCGCGATTTCCGCCGGCTCTGGATCCTGCGCATCAGCGCCGCCGCGCGCTCGCACCAGCTCACCTATAGCCAGTTTATTCACGGACTCAAAGTCCTGGCCATTGCGCTCGACCGCAAGATGCTCGCGGAGATGGCCGTGAAGGACCAGGCGGCATTCGCGGAGCTGGCGGGCAAGGTGAGGCAGGCGGTGGCGAATCAACCGCCTCCAGCCAGCAGTTAGCCGGGCGGAGGGAAGGATGGCGTGCATCTCCGGCCTTAAGAGTGTCAGCTTTGTTGGTCAATAATGGCTGCGCAGAAGTGAAGCGCATGAAAGTCGGCGATGTTTGAGGCTAGGCCCAGAGGGGAAAGGTTATCGCCCGTTCCCATTTTTCCTGACCAGCTTATCAACCGTCTCTATCAAAGCGTTCAGTTTGTATTCGGTATTCGCCTGGATTTCCTTGACCTCTTGAAAGCCGCTCGTCATGCGCTCGACCAGGTGAATCTCGGCTTGGGCCAAGCGGCCGACGAGGTCGGAGAGAGTTGCAACCGAAGATCGCAGCTCACCGATCTGCTCATCGTGCTTCTGGACCGAAGCTTCCAGGCTCTGGAGCGAGGTTTCCAGCTTGGCCTGGGCGTTTAGGATGAACTCGACGGTCTGTCCCATGTCCATATCGGACATTATAGCCTAACCTCTTATGACGATTGACGAGAAAGTGCGCAAAACACTTGATGAACTCGGGGTTGCAGATGCCGTCGGCGTGGAGTCTCTCTTTGCGGAGGTGCGAGTCGTATTGGAGGCTGAAAGTGCTCGCGCTGAACGCGCCGACGATCGAACATTGGAGGAGCTTCGCGATCGGTGGAAAGGTCGGAAGTCGGGAATTCTCTCGCTTATCGGGGACAATTGGATGAAGCCTGCCCCTCGGCACTTAATGCCGGTAATCGGAAAGCAGTTCAACGCACTCAATTCAATTGCAACTAAGATTGAACAAGTCGCCCAATCGGCAAGAACGGTCAAGCGAGCAGGCGAGCACTTTGGGAAGCTACACCCCGACCTTACTCTGCCCGGCAATCGCCGCGCGCTCGGCACTCTGCATCCCGTT
>JASHSC010000566.1 GCA_030036915.1 Terriglobia bacterium | reverse complement strand
CAGCGCGCTGGAAAGGGCTCCAGCCACAGGTTTGACGGGCCGATGTGCGCTGTGAATTGACATCCTTGCCCGCGAGGCGTTAGCATCCAACTATCATGGGACGTCGTCAACAGGCCGAAAGCAAACTCGAATTGGTGTGTCCGTGCTGTGGCGCGAAGCTGACGGTAGACGCACAGCTCGGCAAGGTCCTGTTCCATCAAGCCCCGCCCAAGGCTGAGAACGGCCCCGATTTGAGCGCCGCCGCGCAGCTCCTTCAGAAGGAAGCCGAACGCCGGGAGGCGATTTTCAGGCAGAGCTCCGATGACCAGAAAATTCAGTCGGAGTTGCTGGACCGAAAGTTCAGAGAAGCCTTCGAGAAAACCAAGGACCAACCGACAAATAAGCCTCTGCGGGATTTCGATTTGGACTAAGGTTTTATTGTCATGTGATTGACAGCCCTTCTCGCCGATTCGTATAATAGTAGTTTTGGGACTAAGGAGAGAAGAAATCTATGTACGCTATCTTTCGAACGGGTGGAAAGCAATACAAAGCGTCACCGGGTGACGTGATTCGCGTGGAGCGAGTTGCAGGCGATCCAGGCTCCACGGTTGAATTCAACCACGTGTTCGCCGTGCGTAAGGAGAAACTCACGGTGGGCGCTCCCCTCGTGGAGAACGCCAGGGTTACGGGGAAGCTTCTCGCCCACGACCGCGCCCCCAAGGTCCGGGTGTTGAAGTACAAGCGCAAGAAGCAATACCGGCGCACCCTGGGGCATCGTCAACACTTCAGTCAGGTTCTGATTCAGGACATCGTAACCGCATAGGGGTCAGAAACCGGGAATAGGGATTTGCACAATGGCACATAAGAAAGGTCAAGGAACGTCCCGCAATGGCCGCGACTCGAACGCCCAACGTTTGGGTGTGAAGCGCTTTGACGGCCAGTTCGTATCCGGTGGGTCGATTTTGGTTCGTCAACGCGGTACACGTCTGAGGGCAGGTGAAAACGTGGGCCTCGGCAAAGATGACACGCTTTTCGCCAAGGTTTCGGGCGTCGTACGCTTCGAAGACAAAGGCCGCCTGGGCCGGTACGTCAGCATTCTGGTTCCCTCAACCAATTAAGGATCGGGAGATCGGATGGACAAATCGCCAATCCGGCATTTGTTCCCTCCCTTATTGGATCTGTTCGCCTCGCTTACCGATCATCGAAATGTTCATCGACGAAGCTAAAATTCACGTGGCCGCCGGGGGAGGAGGAAACGGCTGTGTGGCATTTCGGCGCGAGAAATTTGTGCCTCGTGGCGGGCCCAGCGGCGGTGACGGCGGGCGCGGGGGAGACATCATTTTCGCAAGTGACGCACATGTGAACACCCTGTTGAAGTTCCGCTTTAACCCGGAGTTCCGCGCCCCACGCGGCGGGCACGGCGAAGGCTCCAACCGGCACGGCAAAGATGGTGCGGATTGCACTGTAGCCCTTCCCGTGGGGACGGTAGTCTACGACTTGACGAACGGAGAAAAACTGTGGGATTTTGACGTGCCCGGCCAGAGGATTGTGGCCGCGCAAGGTGGCCTTGGAGGGCGAGGCAACGCCCGGTTTGCGACCTCCACCCATCAGGCGCCACGCCGGGCGGAACCGGGCAAGCCAGGCGAAGTGCGCGATCTTCGCCTCGAACTGAAATTGCTCGCAGACGTTGGATTGGTGGGGTTCCCGAACGTCGGCAAATCTACACTAATTTCCCGGCTGAGCGCGGCGCGCCCTCGCATTGCGAATTACCCCTTTACCACCCTGGCGCCATGCCTGGGAGTCGTGGGACTCGGTGGCGATCGGTCCTTCGTCATGGCGGATATCCCGGGCCTCATCGCCGGAGCACACGAAGGCAAGGGCCTGGGAATCCGCTTCCTTCGGCATGTCGAGCGTACCCGTTTGCTTCTGCACATGATCGATGTGGCTGAGGATTCTGGCCGCGATCCGTTGGAAGATTACGACGTCATCATGAACGAGCTGAGAAGTTTCAGCGCCGCCGTGGCCGCCAAGCCTATGCTGCTGGTGGCTTCGCGCATTGACGCTGTGGGTCAAGGCGACCGCCTCGCGCGCCTGCGGGAATTCTGCGCCGAGCGTGGACTCAGTTTGCAGGAGATTTCTTCTGTTACCGGCGCCGGGCTGGAGGAATTGAAAGAGGCCGTTTGGACAAAGTTGGAAGAAATTCCGAAATCGGGAAACGGGGAGATAGGGTGAATATCGCAATATTTGGGGGGACTTTTGATCCCATTCATGCCGGGCATTTGGCGGCGGCGCGGGCAGCGCAGCGCCGCTTTCACCTCGATCGAATGCTCTTCATTCCCACGGGCAATCCTCCGCACAAAATTCATAACAACCTGACGGACTACGCGCAACGTTTTGCGATGGTGGCTTTGGCCTGCACCGGCGAGCCACGCTTTGTGCCCTCAACCATTGAGGCCCCAGCGGTGGATGGCTCGCCGCACTATTCCATTAAGACTGTGCGGACGGTGCGGCGAAGGCTGCGCCAGCATGATCGATTGTTCTTTGTGGTGGGGGCGGACGCCTTTCTGGACCTGCCTCACTGGAGGGAATTCCGCCGCCTGCTCGATTCGGTGGAATTTATTGTCGTGTCGCGGCCTGGGTTCGACGTGAACGCACTTCGCCAGGTCCCGCCTCCGGATTTGCTGCCGGCGCGGCGGTTCCCCCAAGAGCCGGGTACTCTTCGTCTGCGCCATGGCGCGGTTCACCTATTGTACGATGTGGATGCGGCCGTGGCTTCGCGGGATATCCGGCAGGCAATTCGGGCCCGAAAATCCATCTCTGGCCTTGTTCCCAAGCTTGTGGAAGAATACATTTTGAAAGAAGGGTTGTACGCTGGCGGTTCGCCCACGAAACGCCTACAAAGATGACACCGCAACTCCGCGAAGCGATCCATGCCGCACAGGATCGCAAGGCTTTAGATATGCGCGTCCTCGACATGGAGGCGGTCTGTTCATTCACCAGCAATTTTCTGATTTGCAGCGGCACTTCCTCACGTCATGCCCAGGCCATTTGTGACGGGATTCTGGAAAGGCTAAAAAAGCTCGGGTATGCGCCCACCCATGTGGAGGGATATTCGAAAGCGGAGTGGATCCTTGTGGATTATCTTCAATTTATCGTCCACATCTTTGTCGAGCGCGCCAGGGAATTCTACGACTTGGAGCGCCTTTGGAAAAACGCGCCAAAGATTGCGATAAATGACGGAGATGAAGTGTAGGATTATTTCACCAGGAAGTGGGGCGGTTGACAGGAGCCCATCCTGTTCAACTGGAATCAAATTCTACTGGCGCTGATTCGTTGAATCGCCAATTGATGCGATGCGCATTCGAATTATCTGGGAGGGCAAGACCAAGGACTTGTACCTGCGGGCAATTCAGCAGGATCTCGCCGGACGCATCGGGCATTTCACGGCCTTGAGCGTGGAAGAACTTCCTGCCCTGCGTGGGACCGGCCGCGCCCGCGAGTCAGGATTGATACGGGGGGAGCGTGCCCTGCTTGAGAAGCTGAGTGGGGCAACCAAGGTACTTCTGGATGAGCGCGGGCGCGAGCGGAGTTCCCGCGAATTCGCACAATGGCTGGGTCAGGAAGCCTTGCGGGGTTCGCGGGAGCTGGCTTTCCTGGTGGGGGGGACGGAGGGCTTTTCCTCGGCATTTCGAGACAAGGCCGACCACCTGATGGCGCTCTCACGCATGACTTTGACGCGCGATTGGGCGCGTACGTTATTGCTCGAGCAGCTTTATCGGGGCTTCACCATTCTGCACAACTTCCCCTATCATCGTTGACGTGAGCGGAGGTTTTCTTGCCGGAAGTTCGAAAAGGTTTGATCATTGTTCATACTGGACCCGGCAAAGGGAAAACCACAGCGGCGCTGGGGACCGCGCTGCGAGCCGTGGGACAGGGCCTGAAGGTCTTAATGGTACAATTCATCAAGGGTTCATGGCATTATGGCGAGTTGGACGCGGCCAAAATGCTAGGTGACGACCGATTCAAGATCTTGCCCATGGGCCGGGGGTTCGTCAAGGTCGGCGCGGAAAAACCTGACCCGGAGGACGTCCGCATGGTGGAAGAAGCATGGAAGTTTGCGAGTGACGAAATCCTCAGCGGCCGGCACGACATGGTGATTCTCGACGAAATCAACTACGCGATCAATTACAGGATGCTGGCGGCCGAACAGGTGGTGGATGCCCTGAAGCGCAAGCCGGAGATGGAGCACGTGATTCTGACGGGGCGCAATGCTCATCCCTTGCTCGTTGAATTGGCCGACTTGGTCACCGAAATGCGTGAGGTCAAACACCCCTACCAGAAAGGCATTGTCGCGCAGAGAGGAATCGAATACTGAAAGTCGCTTCATCTTGAGATTCTCCAATCAACCGATAGATCGATGAATCGACGGCCGGATCTTTATGACATGGTTTAGTAAACAGAAACAGCCGCTGGAAACACCCAAGGAGAAGCGCGTTCAGACGGAAGGCCTTTGGGTGAAATGCGACAAATGCAAGCAAATCCTATGGAAGAAGGACTTGGAGGCGAGCTTGCAGTGCTGCCCGAAATGTGGTTTTCACTTCAAGCTCAGCGCCCGGGCGCGGTTGGAAGCGCTGTTTGACGACGGCCGCTATACCGAGCACGATGCGAAGCTATCCTCCACTGACCCGCTGCAATTTAAGGACACCAAGTCCTACCGCGACCGGCTGAAGAACGCGGAAAAGGCCACGGGGATGAAGGATGCACTGCTGACCGGCGAGGGAATGATGGAAGGCAAGCCCGCCATCGTTTGCGCGAT
>JASHSC010000565.1 GCA_030036915.1 Terriglobia bacterium | reverse complement strand
GGACCGAGCGTGTTTCCTCCTGCGCCGGCGTTCCTATTCCTTCCACCCGTCAGTTACAGTACCAAGCCCTGGCATGAATCGCAGGGGGATGAGGTTTATCGCCGCGCCATATATACTTTCCGATACCGCTCGGTGCCGTATCCGATGCTCGAAACCTTCGACGCACCCAATGGGGACATGTCTTGCGTGCGGCGCGTACGCTCCAACACTCCTCTTCAAGCGCTCGTGACCTTGAATGAACCGCTGTTCTTGCAAGCGGCGCGCGCGCTTGCTGCACATACCCTGGTGGACGGAGGTAGAACCGACGACCAGCGGCTGGTCTTCGCCTTCCGACGCTGCCTCGCGCGCCAGCCAGATAGCGCTGAAAAAGCTGAGCTCCTAGGCTTCCTGCAAAAGGAGACTCATCGATATCAGGACGGTGAATTGAACCCCTGGGATCTGCTGGGCGGTAACGATGCGCTGGCGCCGCTTCTGCCCAGGAACGAATCGCCCGCCCAGGTGGCGGGTTGGACCGCTCTTTCTCGCGTGCTGTTGAACCTGGATGAAACTATCACCAAGGAGTAGCCATGAGTTGCTCGGATCATCTCTATCGCCATCTTAGCCCCAAGCAAGTTTCTCGGCGTTGGTTCCTTCAACAATGCAGTGTGGGATTGGGTTCGATTGCCTTCGCGCAACTGCTGGCGGAGCGCGGATACGCGGACACGACTCGGCCCGACCCACTGGCACCCAAGCAACCCCAATTTCCGCCCAAAGCCAAACGCGTGATCTTCCTTTTTATGGCCGGCGCTCCCAGCCATCTGGAGTTATTCGACTACAAGCCACAGCTCGCCAAGTTTGACGGAACGCTGCCTCCGCCCGAGCTCTTGAAAGGCTATCGCGCCGCATTTATCAATCCCAACTCGCGATTGATGGGGCCGAAATTCAAGTTTGCCCGCTACGGCAAGTCCGGAATCGAACTCTCCGAACTGCTTCCGCACCTCGCGAAGACGGTGGACGACATTACGGTGGTCAAATCACTGGTCACCGACGCGTTCAATCACGCTCCCGGACAGCTTCTGATGAATACCGGGACGATGCAATTCGGCCGTCCCAGCATGGGTGCGTGGACGCTTTACGGACTGGGTTCGGAGGCAAAGGATTTACCGGCCTTCGTCGTGTTCAGCTCCGGGAAGAAAGGCCCAAGCGGCGGGAATTCCTGCTGGGGAAGCGGCTTCCTGCCAACCGTCTATCAAGGCGTCGAGTTCCGCAGCAGCGGCGACCCGGTGCTCTACCTTTCCAATCCCAAGGGAGTGGACCAGGACGAGCAACGCGACACCCTGGAGGCTGTCAATAAGTTGAATAAAATGCACGAAAATATTGTTGGTGACCCAGAGATTGAGACGCGTATTAACTCCTTTGAAATGGCCTTCCGGATGCAGTCGAGCGCTCCGGAATTGATGGATATTTCCAAGGAGTCGAAGGAAACTCTGGCCCTTTACGGCGCCGTACCGGGCAAACCGTCATTCGCGAACAACTGCTTGCTGGCTCGGCGCCTGGTGGAGCGCGGAGTCCGCTTCGTGCAGCTCTATCACGAGGCCTGGGACCAGCACGACCACCTGGTGGAAGACATTTCTGAAAATTGCCGGGACACTGACCAGGCGTGCGCGGGATTGATCCAGGACCTGAAACAGCGCGGTATGCTGGAAGATACCCTGGTGATTTGGGGTGGCGAATTTGGCCGCACGCCCATGGTGCAGGCCTCCGCCAGCGGCCCCGCCGATGGGCGCGACCACCATCCCAACGCTTTCAGCATGTGGCTGGCGGGCGGCGGAGTGAAGGGCGGCTTCTCCATCGGCGAAAGCGATGACCTTGGCTTCAACGTGGCTGAGGATCGAGTGCACGTCCACGACCTGCACGCTACCATTCTCAAGCTGCTGGGATTTGACCACACCAAGCTGACTTTCAAATTTCAGGGTCGCAACTTCCGGCTCACCGACGTGAGTGGGACCGTTGTGGACAAGATGCTGGCGTAGAAAAGACTTGTTCCAGCTTCTCACCGTGGGTCGGCGGGCATGGAGGTTTGGTGCCCCGTCGTAGTCATTAAGTATTCTATTCACAATTTGCTGACTGCCATGAGGTGAACAATCACTTCGAGGCTTGACTTCGCGACGCTAACGCCGGCGTTTCCGCGCGGGCGAACGCGGGGCCGATTTTGAGGTCACAAATCTGTGCGCCATGCCGAGCAGGTCACGCAGCACGCCTTGATCGATGCGCGCGAGGCGCACCAGGACGGCTTCGTACGGCGCATAGTGGTCTGTAATGTAGTAGACATCCGGCGCAGTGGCGAGGAGTTCGGCGCGCTCGTCAAAATCCACTCGCACATAGATGGAACCCGGTTCGGCAGAGGGATTCACGGGCACGCCGGCCATAAGCTTGCCACGAACCTTAAGGGCGGGGGCGCCGTAGGCAGTACCATCTTCGACGCCCGGAAGCGTTCGACCGATTTTCCGCACCGTCTCAAAAGTGATGGCGCTCTTGGGCATTAATCACCGCGATCTTTTTGCTGGATGAGGAGTTGCGAGCAGCGCGACCGCGACTCCCCCCAGCCATAACACTTCTCCAATTGCGAACAGCCACCAATGGAAAGGGTTCGGCATTCCGCCCGCCATGATGTTGCGATAGTCCCACATAAATGCCGCCAGAATCAATACTGCACCCGCGCAAATTCCAGGCCAATGAATTCCTGGCAGCCCAATTGCCGTTCCGGCCGATTCCCATCGCAAAATGATGAGCCCAGTCGCGATCATCGTCAACGCTACGATGACCGGTGCGAGCACGGGGCCGGTCCATGGGACAGGAATCAAGAACAATATATCCCAGGTCAACATCGACCGCGGCCAGTCAATCAGGATTTTCAAGGAAGCGTAAAAGGCAACATCCCATGTTCCAAATTCTAGGAGGAAGAATGCCAACCACTGGCGAACGGTTGTTCCCGCCGCCGCAGCCACGGTGCCGAGCATGGCCAGCGTGGCGGCCTCGCGGATTATTTCTGTCTCAGTCATCTTGACCATTTCAGGTCCCGCGGCCTTGACCTGTTGAAGGGTAAGGAGCGGAAAAAGCTCGCGGCTTTGCGATGACTTCGCCGAACGCGCGGCAAGAAACTGTGGTCGAAGGTAGGTCACCACCGCCGCCTCGACGTAGCCGAACGCAATCCCAAATAGTAGCAGGGCGATTAACTGGCGCTTCCAACGAAATTTGCGTGCGGAAACCAAGTCCATCTCCTCAGCGTCTTGATCGAAATGCGAAGTGATAGCAGCTCCAGGTCAGAGTCCGAACTTTATAGTTTATCAAAGTTGTACCGGTGGTTTGGCGGGTATAGTGCATACGACGCCGATTTCGGGTGTCAGCGAAGCATGTCACTCGTCAGTCGCCTTGACGATTGTGCGGAGAGTCAATAAATCCCAGGGAGAAATTTGCGTGTCGTTTGCTGGTAGATCTTGTAATTCCGGCCGATTAATTTCATGAGATGGGCTTCCTCCACTTCCACTTTTCGAATGAGCAGCGCAGCCCACAAGAGCATCATGATCCATCCCAGCCAGTTCGCAAAAATGAGTGCGAATGCGACTTTGCCGGCAAGCGCCGCGGAGTATCGAGGATGCCGGATGTAGCGATACAGCCCCTCGTTCATCATGGATCCAGATTGCGGCCCTGCAGCAAAAAATCGAGCGAGGTGATCGTCAACCCAAATTTGCGCCGCGACGGCCCCCACATAAATGAGCAAGCCGCACATTTGCAGGGCCGGCCGCTCGAGCAAGGGTACGGGCCGCCCATGACCGTAGTAGAGAAAGACGCTGAGATCCAGCCCCATCAAAATGATCACCCGCCGGATGCCTCCGGGGTCAGAGTTAGTTGCCCACCATTCTTGCATCGTCTGGCGGTCGCGATAGACTCCTCGCCCCGCAACGAGCGAATGTATCGAAGCGAATATTCTGACCAGGAGATAACTACAGACGGGCAGATCAAGCCGCGACCAAGGATCCCGCGTGCCCCAGCGAACCAAGCACGCCGTTGCAACCAGAAGATATCCCAACCCGTATGTGTAAATGATCGGACGGAG
This sequence comes from Terriglobia bacterium, assembly GCA_030036915.1. GTDB lineage: Bacteria > Acidobacteriota > Terriglobia > UBA7540 > UBA7540 > Bog-366. The sequence continues at coordinate 7,621 of JASHSC010000565.1, read as the reverse complement.
GTAATACAGAGATCTGGATGTGGGTGCGTTGATGTTATTCATTCGAGCGTAAACTTTTCTTCCAGGCAGGCAGTTCCCAGGCGTAGTTCACCAAACCGCCCACGTGGAATTTCAACCGGGAAAAAGCATAAAGGCCTTGCTGCCATTCCATCCGCCAATTCGAACCCCCATGTTGACTGCCGGATTCGACTCCTTTGGGGCGTTGGTGCAAAGGAAACAATCGCTTTCGCGCGATCTCCCTCCATAACATCGGATCCTGAATGAAGGCATGGTGGACGAACAGGCTGAGCTTGCTACCGGGGAACCGGGTAAGAGCCCATCGTCGTCCGTGCTTGCGAACCCAAAGGGAAAGGGGGGTGGGTGAAATTCTGGTCGTCCACTCGGCAATTTTCGGATGCACGGGAGCATGAAAGAGCAGTTCTGCCATCGCGAAAACCAATCCCAGAATCTGCGCAAGGTTTCGACGTCCCCGAACGCGCGAACGCAGGCGATTCCAAAACGCTACGTCGCCCTGCCGCCGCTCCAGAAAGTGAGCGATTTCTAGAAAGCACGAAGGCCTGCACCAGGAGGCGAGAATGTGTTGAAAGATGTGCAGTGCCTGAAGAATGAGGAAATCGGCCTCCGCGAGAACAGGAAAAGTCAGGCCGTCCCAATTCGAAGGGCCCTTGCATTCAAGCGCGTTCGTCGGCGCCTCGACATCGATTTCTTCGCCGATGGATTCCCAAAGGCTGAGGTGCAGCTCGACGGGGCGGGGAATGTTGGGACTGTAGAACCCGTCGTGGTCGGCAGGTTCAGCCGGCGGAGGTTCGAACGCCGTTTCCTCCGCTTTTTGACGGCCGGGGCGTGGAGGCTTAAGACGGTATCCTAATCCTTCCAGGGCGCGTCGGGCGGCGCCTGCCGACTCATCACGCACAAGAAAATCGTAATCCATCTGGCTGCGCAATGCGGCGTCGGGGCAGTACTCGGGGATAAGTGCGAATCCTTTCAAAACGGCAAAATCAACTCCTGCAGCATGGAAGGCATGAATCAGCGTGCTAAACTCCTGCCGCATTGCAGAAAGCCGGCGTCGATTGGCAGCCAAGTCCTGCCCGAGCCGATTGCGTACTCTTTGAGGGAGCGTAATGAGCGAGCCCGAGCTACTTAATCGTTCAAAGAGGTACAATCCCAGCCCGCTCTCATCAATCCACGGGAACGTTTTCTGCCATTCGCGTTCGCCGAAGGCGCGAAGGGACGCCAGCGGTTCTTCGGACAACCCGGAGACTCGCAGTGTGTCGACGGCACATTGGATCAAATCGCGATTCATCGTCGCGCTCCGGCGACCCCTCCGCGAGCATTCTGAATGTTGATCATCGGGACAGGCGCCCAACGCCGGGCAACCTCCGTCATTGAAGTGAGGCGAGCCGGGACGAGCTGCTCAAACCCGCCTTCCTTCTTCAGGAGCCCCTCCGCCAAGAAACCCACGCCAACACCCGTGGCCGCATCCATTGCCAGGAAGCTGCCTGGCCCCAGGTTCACGAGATGTAACCCGTCTGCAGAAACGCTCGATGACTTTGGAAATAGGAAGGGCTGAGCCGCATTGTCTTCGCACACAAGCCTCCACGAAAATATTTGCCGAGGGCCTTGCGACGGCCGGAGAGCGGGCAGCATTCGGCACACTCGCTGGAGAAGGGACAGGCTATTCGTCTCCAATCGGATGGCGCACCCTTCGACTCGGAAATAACCCACCGATGACGTGTGGGTCAATCGCCGCGTTGGGTCAGGCCCCCGTCGCGTAAACGAGGGCAAGATCCGGGCCTGGTTGCTTTTCGGAATACATGGCCGGCGTGATGAAAAGAATTGCCCAAGAACCTGCGCGATGGCGTCGGGATTTCCGCCGTAGCGAAGCAGCCAGCACTCACGCTCAATTAAGCTGCCAATTGTTTCCCGCTGGGTCTTCCTCATGTGTGACAATTCGTGGGGCAAACGTCCCTGGGCGGAGCCCAATCGTCGCGCAGCCTGTTCAGGCGGCATCCTGACAAACGCATGTGCCGCTTTGGTCTGACGTTCCAGGAAAATCAAACTGCGCGGCTGGCATTGCAGGGACCGCCGGACGCCGAAGACGCCTTCGGGGTCGAATTCATAGGCTTTTTCACCATTGAGCGATAGGCCGGGCGCCAACTGTTTTAGTTCGGGGAAAAACCTTTCGCTCTCCGGAAGCAACTTCAGCGGCGTAACTAATCCCCAGGCGAGGAGCTGACGGTCGGTATGGGAGAGATAAGTCCAATCGTCCGACAAAAAACGGAAGCCAATGCGTGCAAGGGCAAGCGCCAGCGTTGATTTCCCAGCCCCCGATTCGCCAGCCAGCAACAGCCCCTCCCCGTCCCGCTCGACGCAGGCGCAATGAATCACCGTGACTCCGAGAGCGTCGCTGGCCAGGCCGATCAACGGCGGGAGAATGACCCTTTGCCAATAATCAAAATCGCCAGCCATCGATGGAGAAAAGCGGCCGATGGCAATCCGCCGGCGAAGGTCTAGGAGCAGCGAGTTTTCGCGGTCATACCCCGCATAGGCCAGATGACCCAAACCGCGGAAGCGGGGCTGAGGCCAGGGCTTGTAGCTTTTCGCTTCCGGATCGACCCAAAAACGCAGGGTGAAAGTGGGAGGCAATTGCGCCGGTGCTGGCAGCCGGAAAAAGTTTTGGGCGATTTTCAGGATCTCCAGGGAATTCGAAGTGACCACGCAGTGATGACCTGTCACGAGGTGATGCGAATGCAGCGGAGTGCGGATCTCTTGATCGCGTGAATTGTGCCCACGAGATGCCGAGTTTAAGGCTGTCAGCCTCGGCCACACCGCGCCTCCTGTTTGTAACCCATCTAACATGATTGAACCTGGCACCACCTTCGTGGCAATGGCGAAGCGCGCAGCGCCAAAGCTAAGATCATCCAATCGGCTCGCTGTTGTGTCAGAACTCTGTCAGTCACTTGTAAACAATCCGGTTTTTCACACGCACGGAACGTCGGATTTTTGCAGCCCGGTGACAAGGACTTGACAATCAAAGAACAGGGGTAGTTCATCGTTCATTTTCGAGGTGCACTCGGCACTCCGGTCGACCGCGACACGTGATTGAGGCTACCACGGACTGCTCCGATTGGGCCTCCCGTTCAAGATCCGAAGACACAGCCCCCCTCGTGGCGCAACAAGGTTGGCTCTGAACTAATCGTCTGCCGCAACTCTCAAGAGGACGAACATGGAACATTTCCAAAGCCGACTGATGGGCCAGGCGATGCGATACGTCGGCTTCACTTGTGCCATGGGGATCGTGCTGGGTCTTTTTGAGGCAGGGGACCTCTGGGTTCATCCTCATCCCTCCGGCTTGCTCAAACGTAATGTGACTTGGGTTATATGGTTCCTGGCGCCCCTGATCGATGGCGCATCGGCGTGCCTGGTGGGCATGGGGAGTTGGCTGTTGCTCTCCACTTTCTCATGGAAGGGATGGGAGCCCGCTAAGAGGTTTCTTGGCGTCCATCGAATGGCATTCGCGGTGGTGGGATTGAGCGCCGCGAGCCTGTGGTGTGCCTGCGCCGTGGCTGGCAGCCATCCCGCACGATTCGCCATAAAGGTCGCAACCGCGCTGCTCCTGCCCACGCTTGCGGTGCGCCTAGGCGGGACGCTTCGCCTCAGGACGCTTGCAATCGCCTTGGGCAGTGTTTTCTCCATTATGCTGACGGGCTTGGTAATTTTCCTGCTGTGGCCGGCGGCTCATTTCGGCGACGCTCTTGCCGCTTCGCTTCAGTCAGTAGCCCGGCCGAACATTATCCTCGTGACGCTCGATACGGTGCGAGCGGACCACCTGTCGCTGTATGGATATGCGCGCCAAACCAGCCCCCATCTCGAGGCCTTGGCGAAACGGGGCGTGGTTTTCGAAAATGCCATCGCCACAACTTCCTGGACTCTGCCTTCGCACGCCTCCATTTTTACAGGATTGCTTCCGCATCAGCACGGCGCCGATTGGTATATGCCCTTAAACACGCGCCGTTGGACGCTGGCGGAGGTGCTTGCGTCCTGGGGGTATGAAACGGCGGGCTTCACAAGCAACTTTGTTTATGGCGAAGCGGGTTGGGGTTTGGCTGAAGGCTTTGACGAGTACGAGGACAACCGGGGCTTTCTGCTGCACAATCTGGGGACACTCAGGGTGGGAGTTCGGATAATTGACCCGTTCTACCGGCGATGGGTGTTGCCGGATTCCTTCGAAAGACGCGACGCAACAGATATGAATCGGGATATTCGTAGGTGGGTGGAGCACCGGTCGCACCAACCCTACTTCCTCTTCATCAACTATTTTGATGCCCATGATCCCTATCTTTCTTCCCCGGCGGATGCACGCCGCTTTGGCACCCTGCCGCCCGGCGTTATTCGTGAGGCGAGGTACGGCTTCGAAGGTCGTGGGTCGCTTCACCTTCCTGAAGCGGATCGGCAGGCCATGGTGGCCGGCTACGACGACTCTCTTGCTACGTTGGATCGGGCCTTGGCAGATCTGCTGGGCTCACTATCTCGCCTGCCCGACTGGGAGAATACAGTCCTCATCATCACATCGGATCATGGGGAAGGATTGGGCGAGCATGGGGGCTATTATCATGGGCTGGACCTTTATAATGAATCGGTACGGGTCCCCCTCATCGTACTGGGGCGGGGAGTACCCCACGACCTTCGGATACCAAGTGTGGTTTCGACCCTGGACGTGTTCCCCACGGTTCTAAGATTTGCCGGCGAGGAAAATGCCTCTCGCTCCGCCTTACAAAACTTCTGGACGCCGGGAGCCGAGCCCGTCAACGAGGAAGAAGCAGCGATCTCCGAACTCACGACTCAGCGGGGATTTCGAGGGTACATGCCCCAGATAAGCTTGCGGACGCAGGATTGGGATTACATCCGGTTCCTCGGGGGCGGGGAAGAACTCTATCGGTGGAGGGATGATACCCGTGAACAAAACAATCTGGCGGCTTTGCCGGAGTATCGGCCGATTGTTACGGCCATGCACGCCCGCCTATGCTCGCTGGTGGCCCACTCGCTGGGTCCCTGGCAGGGACCAGAGTATCTTTCAGCGCTTGACGAGCGGGGACGCCCCTTTTTGGGTATGGCCGACTCGCCGGCTGAGCTTGCCTCGCTTCCGAATATTCCAGGCCCACGCATTGGCGAGATCCAGGATCAGTTTCCGCTGAAGGCGGTTCCCTCCCTCCGGGGAGTAAAGGTTTCCGATGTGGATCTCCTGCACAGCCTTCCATACCAATGATTCCGATGAGCTAGTATTAATTCAATGAACCTGCGACCTAACCAGATTGCCCTGGGTAATTAGTAGCTTTTTCTTTCCCAAATTTGATCGTCCCCAAGAGTCTTGATGACGTGGTAGTGACCACGGAGGTAGGCGCGCAGGGGGCCTAAATGATCCCCACTCCCAGAGGGATCTTCGGGGCGGTCTAGGTCGGCAGCCCAGTAGACCAACCGGACCTTGTGGGTTTCCAGAGATTCCAAAACGTTCTGGACTTGTTCGGGACGCGTGTAATCAGTGGTGGTGAGAAGGGTGACCTGAGCGGGGTCACGAACCGCGAGAGGGAAATATAGACTCGGCAGGCGAGAGGCATCGAAGAGGTATTCGCCGGGGTGGGTGTGACTTCGCAGCCAGGCCAACTCCTCATACCGGTCTTTGGAGAGAAAAGCGGTCCGCCCGAAAGGCAATTTAAGAACCTCGCTCCAGCCGCGATGATTCGGCCACGGCTCCGTGAGTGCCAGGAAAAGTCCGAACGCCCACATAGCCGCCAGAAAGATCCTTTTGAACCGCACTTGGTTAATGAGCCAAACGAACACGATGAATGCCGGGGGAGAAATGGAGAAAAGCCTGAAAAAATTGGGCGCCGGTGCTGCACCTGCAACCAGCAACAAGCCAACGATGCTGATCATCATCAAGCGGTTTCGCGCCTGCGTGTCGACAGCGCTGTTCACGTTCCGGTTCCGCATCAGGAAGATCAGATAAACCAGGGGTAAGAGTGCATAAATCAATAGCCAGCTTGCGAAAGCTGGCAAATGCCGCCAAGGAGGAAGGGTCGGCCAACCTGCCAGATATGTGGACCAGCTATTCGCTTCAACATCAGCACCGTAATACTTCAATACGAAGGTCACAGTGGAATACCAAACCGTGCTCGGTCCGGCTTTCATCACAAAATAGAGATTGGCTGCTGTGACGGTAGCGAAAAATCCGGCTACCAATCTTATGCAATTTCTGAAGATTGATTCGTTGTTGTTCTCGCGCTGCCGTTCGATCAACAAGAAGGCGGCCAAGCCAATCATGGCTGCGATTCCCTTGGTTGTCGTAAAACAAGTGGCCAAGCCGCAGAGGATTCCTGCATTGAAAAGGCGTGCAGGCGTTCGCTCGTTCAGAACTACCAGCAACGCTCCCAGTACCGCAGCGGTGCTGAACCAATGGTGGGTTCCGTTCAGCATGTTGCGGTACGCCATGGTCAGGAAGAGCAGAGCGGGCAGAAATGCCGTCCATCCTTTCAGGACCCGCTTTGAAATCGCCACCACGAGCCACGTCAGAATAACTCCGAGGATGACGAGCATGGCGTTTGGAATCCACATCCGCACCCCAAAGATTCGAAAGAGCGATAAATAGACCATTTCTGTCCCAGGGAGAAGGAAGTGTGAGAAATCGCGATAAATAGTCTCGCCATCCCACATTCGAAGCGCGTTGGTGAGGTAAACGGTCTGGTCCCCGCCGATCCAGATGGGAGTGAAGAGAGGAACAAACAGATGTAGATAAAGGAACACAACCGCGCCAGCCGAGAAGCACAGCATGAGGCGAGGATGGTTGTTCTTCGGAGAATCCATGGTGTTGGGCCCGGAGGCACGCCTTTAGGATATGGGAAGTCATGCCGCTGCTTGAAAGTGGCGCGCCGCGCCCGACGACTATCCTCGCAACGGCGGTGATTTTCAAGTCCTCAGGTGGAGTTGGCATTCGGGGGCAACGAGCTCGGATTCCTGCCAGCGCAGATTTTGCAGGTCCATGACATGTCTTTGACAAGCTGAAAAATCCCCTTGTTCATAATCATGCCGTCGGGAGTGCGCTCCCGCGTGACGGCGTGCGAGGGTTGAACCTTCTCATGCCCAATCGCCAGGACACAAAGAAGAGCGAGGTCATATTTCCTCGTTTTCTTGGCGGCACTTTGCGTCCTGGCGACTAGGCGTAATTCAGTCCGCCGAAAACTTGCTGATCCGGGACAAAGGATAAAGGGCGTGGAGAAATCTAAAAAGATTGTTTTCTTCGTTCCATCATTTTCGAGCATTGAGGCGACGGCGCCGCTCGGCCTGCTGGCCATTTCCACCCCTCTACTCCGCGCTGGCTACGAAGTCCGCATCTTCGACGCCACGATTACCCCGGGATATCAGCAGCGGATTCTGGAAGAGGTCAAGGACGCATTGTGCCTGGGAATTTCCGTGGTAACCGGACCTATGATCAAGGACACAGTGGATGTGGCCAGGGCTGTGAAGAAATGGAACCCGGATTTTCCCGTGATTCTCGGCGGCTGGCACCCCTCGTTGCTTCCCGGTCAGACGTTGGAGGCAGAATACATTGACATCATCGTGCGCGGCC
>JASHSC010000564.1 GCA_030036915.1 Terriglobia bacterium | reverse complement strand
ACGTTCGAAAAAGGCGAGGCGTCGCTGCCGTCATCCGGCCGTCCGTGCTGGGAAACCACGGTGATCACTTCCGGGTGGCGCATTAGAATCTCGCGCATCTTGCGCGTGGCTGCCTCGCCATCCTGAAGGGAGAGCGTAATGGGCATCGATGCGCGAATCCAAAAATTGCCCTCTTCCAGATGCGGCAAAAACTCGCTACCGAGGCGCGGCGCAATAATGACAAAAGTCCCGAGGGCAAAGACCACCTCGGAGACCACCACCAGCAGGCGATGATTCAACGTAAAACGCAGGGCGGGGTCGTAGAGGCGGTGCAACAGCCGGGTAATGAAAGTTTCAGCCTCCTTCACCGTCTTGGGGAGAAGTATTGAGGAGACGACGGGCGTCACCGTGAACGTCGCGATCAGGGCTCCGGCCAGCGCATAACCATAAGTGCGCGCCATGGGACCGAAAATCTGGCCCTCGACCCCCTGCATGGTAAAGAGGGGAGCGAACCCGGCGACGGTAATGATTGTGGAAAACAGCACTGCCTTGTCCACCTGCAAGGCGCTGATGTAGATCAGCCGCAAGCGGTCCGTCCATCCGTGCGAGGGAGTAGCGTCGGCGGGATTGCGCGTGGGGTCCGGCCCCCAGTTGCCTTCCGCCAGGCGCTGGAGAAGACTCTTTCTTTCCTCTGGATCCCGTTGAAAATTCCGGAAGATGTTCTCCACCAGGATCACCACCGAATCCACAATGATTCCGAAATCCACTGCCCCCACGGAAAGCAGGTTGGCGCTTTCACCCTGAATCACCAGAAGAATGGTGGCGAAGAACAACGCGAAGGGAATGTTCAATCCCACAATGGTGGCGCTGCGAAGATCGCCGAGGAAGATCCACTGAATCAAGAACACCAGGAGGCAGCCGAAGATCAGGTTGTGCAGAACGGTGTGCGTCGTGAGGGCGATGAGATTCGACCGATCGTAATAGGGCTTTACGTGCACGCCCGGTGGCAGGCTGCCATCATGATTGATCTTGTCGATGGCCTCTTTGACTTTCGGAATCATGTCGGCGGTTTTTTCGGTCCGCCGCATCACCACGATGGCGCCCACCACATCCGGGTCATTGTCTTTGCCCAGAATTCCCAGCCGGGGCCTTTCACCAACGGATACCTTGCCGACATCACGGACCAGCACCGGCACGCCATTTGATTCCGAGAGCACCACGTTTTCAATGTCGCCAACCTTATAACCCTGGCGCAAATCATCGTTGCCGCCGTCGTCAATCAGACCCACGCCGCGGATGTTGATGGACTGCTGGCCAACGCGAATTTCGCGCCCGCCCACGTTGATGTTGGCGTTACCCAGCGCCTGGAGGATCTGGGGCACGGTCACGTTGTAGGCTTCCAGTTTGTGCGGGTCCACTTCCACCTGGAATTCCTTGGTGGGGCCGCCCCAACTGTTCACCATGGCGATGCCGGGAATGGTGAGCAGGCGGCGCGCCACGATCCAATCTTGCACAGTGCGGAGATTGACGATGCCGAAGTGCGGGGGGCCGACAACTTGATAGCGGTAAATCTCGCCCGTTGAGCTGTTTTCCTGAATCGAGGGCACGAGGCCGCCGGGCAGGTTGACGTTTTGTGTGAGCGCAATGGACGCCTGGGCGTATGCAAAGTAGTAGTCCACTCCATATTTGAAGTTGACCCGCACAAAGGACAATCCATAGAACGAGGTGGAGCGGATCACGTCAATGCCCGGCGTCGTATAAAGACCGATCTCCATGGGGATGGTGTAGTAGCGCTCCATCTCCTCGGCGGAAAGTCCCGGAGCCTGCGCGGTGACCTCCAGTATCACCGGCGTGGGATTGGGATACGCCTCGATGTTGAGCAGCTTGAAGGCGATGAGCCCGGCGCCGACAAACATGATGAGCCCTAACACCACAATCGGGCGGCGGCTCAGACAGAATGAGATAAGTGCTCTAAACATGACAAACCATCGGAATTAAGAAACTGGAAATCGAAAATTGGAAACTAGAAACTGGAGCATGGGTAGCCACGGTCAGGGCTTTTCTGACCGTGGGTTCGCGAGTCGTGGACAAGCCCACGGTCAACCCGCGCTGCGAGTTGACCGTGGCTACCCCAGCGTGCCGCACAATTAAGCGCGTTATTTTGTGTGGCCAACTTAGTTTCCAGTTTCCGATTTCAAGTTTCCAGTCTCTAATTTCCTTTTCTAATCACTCGGCGGCGCTTCCAGCATGTTGCTGATAAACACGGCGCCATCGGTTACGGCCAGATCACCGCGCTGCAACCCGTCGAGAATCTGGACTTGCCCGTCGCGACGCAGGCCGGTCTTGAGGACTCTCTCCTCAAAATGGTGCCGGTCAGTGGTCACCCACGCGACCATCGTGCCGTCCGAATCGCGCACCACGCCGTCTTCGGGTAAGGCGATCGATTCCACCGGCGGGTGAACACGAATGACGAAGTTCGCCAGCATCCCCGGGCGCAACTCATCGTGGGGGTCGGCGATTTCCGAGCGGATCGTCACTCGATGCGTATCCGGATCCACGGTCTCGTAAATTTTGGAAACCCTCCCAGTAAATACGCGGTCGGGGTAAGAAATCACGCGAACCTGCACCGGCTGATCGAGATGAAACATCTCAATTTCGCTCTCCATCACATTGGCGAGCATCCACTTCATGGAAACGTCGGCCACCGAATAAGGCGCGGGCAAATTGCCCGGTTGCACCAGCCATCCGGGTTGGGCGTTCCGGGTGGTAATGGTACCGGAAATAGGGCTTCGCACCACCAGGGCGGGGTCGATTTGGCGTGAGGCAATCATCTGGTCGATTTCGGCGTCGGTCTTGCCGAATACGCGCACCGCGTCGCGCGCGGCCTTGAGCGCGCCTTCGGCGGTTTGCTCGTCGGAGGTCGCCTGCTCTTTCTCGCGCTCGGCGACTCCGCCTAACCCCTGCACGCGATCGAGTTCCTTCTTGGTCAGGACATAGGTGGCCGCGGCAGCAATCAGGTTTGATTCCGCCTGAATCAGGTCGGGACTCTTGATGGTGTAAAGCGGCTGGCCCTTCTGAACCTCCGCACCCAGTTGCCCCAGAGTCTCAATTATGGTCCCTTGATAATCGGGGAAAACCTGAACGGAGAGGTCCTCGTCGTAATCAATGCTGCCCACGGCATCCTCATCAACAGGAAATTCGTAGGTTCCCACCGGAGCGACTTTGATGGCCTTCAACTGAGTGGGCGTCAGATCTATGGAGGGCGTGGCCGAGGTGGGCGTCGCGACCGGCGGGGCTGCGGCCGGCGCCGGATTGTCGCTGGGCGCCTGCCCGCGGCTGTGTCCTGATTCCAGAAGTACCAGTGCCGCAACCACTACACCGGCGGCGACGAATACCAAAGCAAATTTCTTGTCAACGTGCATCGGAAATCGCATCGCTTTTCTCCGACCCTAGGAGGCGTTCGAGCATCATCGGCGGGATTCCTGTGACGGCGTCTTCTAAATTTCGAGGCCCCTTTGCGGTGCGTCCTTGGCGTTCCTGAAACGGCGGCCCTCGTTTCTTGGCCACCGTCTGAAGTTGCATCTTCAGGCAAATTCCGGCAGACGTCAACGGCGGTTGAAATCCGTGCCGACGCTAATAAGCTACGGCTTTAGCGCTGCCCTCATCCAGATATCTTCCAGGCCTTCTCGCCTATCTTTTGGACGCTAATTTAGCCGCCTGGTTACTAGACCCTGCAAGATTCTGGGCAGCGCGCACAACTTCGTTCGCTCTCTGTGTCTGCGGTTTCAATGTTAGGCCCACACCCGTGAGGAAGGTATAATAATTCTACAAGGAAACTGTGAATGTGAAGGAAATTGCGTTTATTGATGAAATAATCATTCGAAACGAAAGTCTTTTGAGCGGAAAGATATACTTCCAGCAATGCTTATCTTTCGGTCGGCAAGAGCCTATCTTTCGACTAAGCAGGACCGACCCGGAGGATTTGATGACTTCTGACATGACGGTGGTGTAGAACTTCATCGAGATGCTTTCATTTTTCCAAAGAATAAGCCGCTTGCAGCTCATCATTATTGCCGCGGCCATGATCGTGGCCGTGGCCCTGATCGACTGGCGCGTCGAGCTGAACGCTTCCTTCGGATTCCTCTATCTTTTTCCCATGTTGATTGTGGGGAGCTGCCTGCCGCGCTGGCAATTGGCGCTGCTGGGGGGGCTCTGCACGTTTCTGGCTGAGCGCTTTGCCCCATTTCCGTGGGAACCTGCCGCTGGCGTCCCTCGTGACCTCTTCATGTTTGCATCCTACTTCGGCACGGGGCTTTTCGCGTACGAATCGGCGCGCAACCGCCGCTTAAGTGAGCAGCACGTCCGCGAAGTCGAGCAGGAATCGGATTTGCGCCGCGACGCCGAGCAGCAGTTGCAGGCCCTGATTGAGAGCAGCCCCGCCGCAATTCTGACCATCGACTCGGCCGGCAAAATCCTGATGGCAAATCAAGCGGCACATTTATTGCTGGGGTTTGACCCGGGAAAACTGCGCGGCGAGCCCATCCAGGAATTTGTGCCCACCCTGGCGCGTGTTCCTTTCTCCGATGATTCCACTCCGCGCTTCCGCACCGCCATGCAATGCTCCGGGCGCAGCCGTGATGGCAACGACTTCCTGGCAGACGTCTGGTTTTCCACTTACCCGACCAGCGCGGGGCCGCGACTTGCAGCGATGCTGGTGGACAGTTCCGAAAATCTTCGCGACGCGGAGGAATCGAGCTTCCACCACCTCATCGTCGCCTCCCGACTGGCGGTGGGCGCCGTGTCGCACGAGATTCGCAACGTGTGTGGCGCCATTTCCGTGGTTTACGAAAACCTTTTGCGCCGCGGCGAGCTCAACG
>JASHSC010000563.1 GCA_030036915.1 Terriglobia bacterium | reverse complement strand
TGACATTCTTCCCCCGCGTGAATGCAATCCCTGCGCCGTGAAATGCTGGCGTCGATTAAAATTGCGCAAGCAAAGCACGGATGAAGAGACCAGCAAAACGTTTCGTCTGGCCCCCCAGGGTTCCCTCACGCCAAACACGTGGAAGTCAAAAGCCGCAGAGTCTCTGGAGTGCGAGACTCTGCGCACTCGCTTGGGGGTGGGGTTTCTATTGACACGATTCACCGTTTAACCTAAGATTATACTCACGATGCGGGGTCAGTATCTCTGCCCCCAGCGTAGATACCCACACACTACATTATTATTGAGCGCAACGGGAGCCGCCAACATGCGACCTTTGCATACTGTGACGTCGTTCCCCTGGATACTTGGTTTAATTCTGCTCACCGGTTGCGGCGGAGGTGGTAGCAGCAATACCAGCAGTGCTGTGACGGCTACGGCCGCGCTGCAGGCCTCAGTGACCACACAGGGGAATTTCACTTCCGGACAAACGAACGCGAGCTACACGATCACAGTCACAAACTCGGGAACCGCCGCAAGCAGCGGGGCTGTGACGGTGACCGACCCTCCCACAGGATTCGCGATTGCGACAATGGCGGGTAGCGGCTGGACCTGCACCGTAAGTTCCACTGCGGACTCGTGCACGACCAGCGCTTCGGTGAGCGCCGGACAAAGCCTCCCTGCGATTACCGTGACCGGTACCGTCACCTCGACGAGCGGGACGGTATCCATTCCGGTGAACGTGGAGTTCAACGGAACGTCATCGTCTGCTTCCGCCAACGTTACTCTGGCCCCCACTGTCAATTTCTCCGTCAGTCCAAGTTCCATCATACTTGGTTCCACCGCTAACCTTTCGTGGTCGTCCACGAACGCCGCCTCTTGCACGCCAAGCGGGGCATGGAGCGGAGCGATTGGGACTTCAGGAACTCAAGCCGTCACACCCACAGCGGCTTCACTTTCGATTCCGGGGTTCTTGACGTACACGCTCACTTGCCAGAACTCCGCCAGCACGACGGCAACCGGCAACGCGGTCCTGACCGTGACCTACCCCGCGCCGGCCGGCCGGCTGACTAACGTGCGCTCCTTTCTGGACGTGGACGTCGGAGGTGTTGACGATCCGGACGGAGAGGCTTCGCTCATTGCGAACAGTCTTACCGACCTGGTGGTCGCCGGAAATTCACAAACGGAAGTGCTAAACAGAGCATCGGTGGACCCGACCGACTCGAAGCTCATTCTTGGCTACACAGATGTGGCCGAAGCCAGTTCGTCCTTGGAACCGAGCCTGTTTAGTGGAAGCTCTTTGCCTTCGTGGTTCGGAAACCAAAACCCGAATTTTCCCGGTGTCTATACAGTACAGTATTGGAATCCGGCCTGGGAGCCGGCCCTTTTTGCCACGATCGATGAGACCGAAGCGAATGGTTACGACGGCATATTCTTGGATGTGGCAGATGGGGACCTTGAGTGGTCTGCGGGCAATACGGAAGGCAACCCGGTTTACTCGGAAGCCGCGAGTGCGATGGCAACCTTGCTCATCGATATCAGAAGCCACGTGAACACAACCTATCCCGGCAAAAACTTCTATTTGATCGCGAATGATCCAACGGGAGTCGCGACCGCGAATCCAAGCGCATTGACGAGCCTTGACGTCATTTACAACGAAGTTGCCTATTATCAGCACTCAGGCTTTTGGGGAAATGTAGCCGCAACTGGGATCGTATCCTTGTACGCCCCAGCGTACGCTACGGCAGGCGTGCCCATCTTCGGGAATGACTACCCGCAGCCGCTTTCGGATCCGTCAGCGGCTCTTCTGAGCTTCGAACTTTATAGCTCGCTCGGTTGGATTCCGTCGGTCACCAATGCAGCGATAGATGACACCATCTTTTCCACCGGGCCGTTCATGTTCACGGCAACACCGAGCAACTCGACGGTCACGGGCTATCCGAATTTCGTGAACTTCCTGTCTGGGGGATTAGCTCCCAACGCAACATTGGTCGGCGGCAATATGGGAGACTACTTCATCGGCGGCGCGGGGCAGAACACAATTACGGGCGGCTCGGGCAATGACACCATCTATGCCCATCCGGCAAATGCTGCGTCAAAGGGAGCCTTGATGCTCGATTTCCTCGCCAACATTGAGGGGACAGGGTCTACTCCTTCGGTTTCCGTGCAGGTGAATGGAAATCAGGTGATCCCGGCGACGCCCATCACCGCACTCTATGGGTCCAGCGGGACCACTCCAGAAACGCTGCAAGTGAGTGTGCCGAATTCCATCTCGTCCGTTCAACTGACCATAACGAACACAAGCTATACTGATAGCAATGACTTCTCCAACCTTTATATCGTCGACATCATTTACAACGGCGTGCGCATCAATCTCGGCCTGGGTACGTATTCCAACGGACACCCGCCGCCATACGCCGCCAATTCCGGCAACGGAACTGTCACATTCCCTGGCTCAGCCTTTGACGTAGTGCCACAGTTCCTCTCCAACACCAGTGACGTTATTGACGGAGGCGGGGGAACAAACACCGTCATTTATCGCGGGCCTTCCAGCAACTACACCGTAACGAAGCAAAGCAATGGCTCTTACCTGGTGACCTCGGCATCTACCGTGGAGGGACCGGACACGTTGACCAACATCCAAATCCTTCAGTTCTCGGACACGCAGATGACGTTGCCCTAAGGTTCCTCACGATAATTGTGAAATCGAGGGGCGAAAAAGCGTCAGACAAGAAAGGGGTACACGGACAGAGACCGAAAAGAGCAGCGAGTACTGAACATCCCCGTTGTGTAGGGCATCATGTGCAGCGTATACTAAACGCATGAAATACCAGGATATCATTACCATCGAACCCGGCAAGCGTGGGGGAAAGCCCTGCATTCGTGGGATGCGTATTACTGTCTACGATGTGCTCTCCTACCTGGCCTCGGGAATGACGCATCAGCAAGTCCTGGCAGATTTTCCCTATCTCACGGAAGACGACATTCTGGCCTGCCTCAGCTATGCGGCTGATCGCGAACGCCAACAGTTGGTTGTGAAGGGGTGAAGCTCCTCTTCGACCAGAACCTCTCACCGCAATTGGTCGAGCACCTTTCCGACCTTTATCCGGGCTCGGAGCACGTATACCGTGTGGGGCTGGACCGCGCTCCGGACACCGAGCTTTGGGATTATGCCCGCCAGAATGGCTTTGCTCTGGTTACGCAGGACGCAGACTTCAGCGAAAGAAGCTACCGCCTTGGCCACCCTCCTAAAGTGATTTGGATTCGCCTGGGAAATTGCTCGACTGCCCGGATGGAATCCATCCTTCGGTCGCGCCACCCGGCTATTGCTTCCTTTGAGCACGAAGCCGCGGCAAACATTCTCACCCTACTCTGACCGGTGAAGCAGGGTGCGGTGCAGAATCGTCCGCGAATTTCGCGCTAAACCTTCGGAATGTTCACGCCCGACTTGGCCGCGAACGCGGCCGCTTCTTCATATCCCGCGTCAACGTGGCGGGCGACTCCGATTCCGGGGTCGTTGGTCAGGACTCGGTTCAGGCGCTGAGCCATTTCCGGCGTTCCGTCGGCGACGGTTACCTGTCCCGCATGGAGCGAGTAGCCGATTCCCACGCCGCCGCCGTGATGGAATGACACCCAGCTTGCTCCCGAGGCCGTGTTGAGCAGCGCGTTGAGCACCGGCCAATCGGCCACGGCGTCGCTCGCGTCCTTCATGCTTTCCGTTTCGCGGAATGGCGAGGCGACGGAGCCGCAATCCAGGTGATCGCGCCCGATCACGATGGGCGCTTTCAATTCGCCGCGTGCGACGAGGTCGTTCATGCGCTCGCCGAACAGCGCGCGTTCGCCGTAACCCAGCCAGCAGATGCGCGCCGGCAGTCCCTGGAACTTCACGTGCTTACGCGCCAGGCGAATCCAGCGGTTCAGGATGGCGTTATCGGGGAAAAGCTCCAGCACCAGGTCGTCGGTGCGGAAAATATCCGCGGGCTCGCCGGAAAGCGCCGCCCAGCGGAACGGTCCGCGGCCCTCGCAAAACAGCGGGCGGATGTAGGCGGGCACGAATCCGGGAAAATTGTAGGCGTCGGTCACGCCGCCATGCTCGAACGCCATGGTGCGGATGTTGTTTCCGTAGTCGAACGTGGCCGCGCCGAGCTTTTGCAAGTCCAACATGCCGCGAACGTGCCGCGCGATGGAGTCGTAGGAGCGCTTCAGATAATCCTCGGGATTCTTGCTGCGCAGCTCCGTGGCAGCTTCGAGCATCAGGCCGGCCGGAATGTATCCGTTCAACGGATCGTGCGCGCTGGTCTGGTCCGTCAGCAGGTCGGGTACGATGCCGCGGCGGGCGAGTTCGGGAATCACCTCCGCGCAATTGCCCACCAGTCCCACGGAGACGGCATGCTTCTGCCGGACGGCGTTTTTGAGAATCCGCACCGCTTCATCGAGCGAAGTGATGCAGTAGTCGCAATAGCCCGAACGGATGCGGCGCTTGATGCGCTCCGGGTCGATTTCAATTCCGAGGAATGCTGCGCCGTTCAGCGTGGCGGCCAGCGGCTGCGCCCCGCCCATGCCACCCATGCCGCCTGAAACCACCAGCTTGCCCGCCATCCCGCTCCCAAAGTGCTTGCGCGCCGCGGCGGCAAAAGTTTCATACGTGCCTTGCAGAATTCCCTGCGTGCCGATGTAAATCCAGCTTCCCGCCGTCATCTGGCCGTACATCATCAGGCCCAGGCGCTCGAGCTCGCGGAATTTTTCCCACGTCGCCCAGTGGCCCACCAGATTGGCGTTGGCAATCAGCACGCGCGGAGCCCACTCATGCGTGCGAAAGATCCCCACGGGCTTGCCGGACTGCACCAGCAGCGTTTCATCGTTCCCCAGATTCTTGAGCGCCTCGACAATGGCGTGATAGCACGCCCAATTCCGCGCCGCCTTGCCCGTGCCGCCGTAGACAATCAAATCCTGCGGGCGCTCGGCCACCTCCGGATCAAGATTGTTCATCAACATGCGCAGCGCCGCTTCCTGCTGCCAGCTCTTGCAGCTCAAGGTAGTGCCGCGCGGCGCATGGATGGGCTGGAAGGAAGAGCGGGAGTCCACGCTGCTTTGAATTGTGTCCGGCAGGGCCACGGGAAACTCTCCACCGGAATCTTAGCCCATCATGGAGTGATGCGAAAGGGAGGCTTTGCGGCATTTCGTGTGAGGCCCTTGGTTTTCCGTGGCGACGTGATAGACTCTCCCAATGTAATGGCCGAAATCGCTACCCTCAACGAACTGTTCATCAAGGCCGTCGCGAAACATTCCAAGCCGGATTGTTTCCTTTCCAAGATTGACGGGCGATATCAGGGAATGTCATCGCAGGAGGCGTTGCGCAAAGTGGCTGCGCTGGCCTCATTGTTCACGCGCCTACACGTCAAGCCCGGTGACCGCGTGGCCATACTCTCCGAGAATCGCGTGGAGTGGGCGCTCACCGACTATGCGCTGCTGGGAATGGGCGCGATTCCCGTGCCTATTTACACAACGCTGCTCGAGGCGGACATTGAATACATCGTGCGCGACTCTGCGGCAAAAGGAATCGTCGTAGCCACGGACGCGCAGCTTATCCGCGTAGTGAATGTGCGGCCGCGCCTGCCGGATTTGCAATTCGTTCTGGCCATGGATTGCTCAAAGCTGGAAGGAACAGGCGCAGAGTGCTGGGAAGGCAGCCTGGAACTCGAACAGGGCCTTGCACTCAATGCCGTTGAATCGTTCACGGCGAGAGCTTTGACGGCAAGGCCGGAGGACACCGCAACGATCCTCTACACTTCGGGGACCATGGGCACGCCCAAGGGCGTGATCCTGACGCATGCCAACATTGTTTCCAACGTGCTCGAGTGCGCCAAGATTTTTCCGCTCAGCCGCGAGGATTCGGGCGTCTCGCTGCTCCCGCTTTCGCACATTCTCGAGCGAACACTCGACTTTCTGTGCTTCTGGACGGGCGTTTCGATTGCCTACGCGGAAAGCCTTGACGCTCTGCCACAGAATCTGCGCGAGGTGCGGCCCACGGTGATGGGTGTGGTTCCGCGCGTCCTTGAGAAAATTCACGATCGTGTGATGGAAGCGGTGCGCGGCGCGCCCCCGTTAAGCCAAAAAATGTTTTTCTGGGCGCTGGGAGTGGGTAAGCGGGCATTTCCATATCGCTTGAAGCGCCAGGGCCTGCCGCTTTTCCTGCGTTGGAAATACGCCGTCGCAGACAAGTTGATTTTTTCCAAAGTGCGCGCGCAACTCGGAGGACGCGTGCGGATGCTGGCATCGGGCGCGGCTCCGCTGGCGCGCGAATTGGCGGAATTCTTCCATGCCATGGACCTGCCCGTGTACGAGGGCTATGGCCTGAGCGAAACTTCTCCGGTCATTTCCATCAATTATCCCGGCCACACAAAGCTGGGAACGGTGGGCCCGCTGCTGGGAGGCGTCGCAGTAAAGTTTGGAGAGGAGATTCATGGCGAAGACGGTGCGGCGGGGCGGGAGATTCTGGTGAAGGGACCCAATGTCTCGCCCGGGTATTATCACCTCGAGGAGGAAAACCGCGCGGCGTTTAAAGACGGATGGTTCCACACCGGCGACCTGGGCGCCATGGACGAGAATGGTTACTTGCGCATAACCGGGCGCAAGAAAAATCTTTTCAAAACCTCCGGAGGGAAATACATCAGCCCGGAGAAGCTGGAAAATCTTTTTCAGGGGCATCCTTATATTCACCAAATCGTGGTGTTCGGCGAAGGGCGCAAATTTGTGGGAGCGCTCGTCACTCCGGTTTTCGAGCGGCTGGAAAGCATGGCGCGCGCCCGCGGGATGATTTTCGCCTGCCGCGAGGGCCTGATGGCGAATCCGGAAATCCTCGCCTTTATGCAAAACCTGGTGGATGAAGCCACCAGCAGCCTGCCGCCGCACGAGAGGATTCGGCAGATCGTCGTGCTCGCGCGCGAGCTGACGATTGCCGAGGGCGAACTTTCGCCCACGCTGAAAATAAAACGACGCGTGGTGGAGGAAAAATACCGTGAGGCAATTGAGGAGATGTTTTCGCGACACGCGCCGGAAAAATCCGCGAGCAGTTAAAAGATGTGCATCTTCACCGTCAGATATTTCTTGGGGTCCTTCCGCAGCTCCGTTAGAAAATTCTTCAGCGATTGCGCGGAATCGTTCAGACTGTTGAAAAGTGAAGCGTCAGCAGAAAGCTTACCCAACGTTCCCTGGCCCTGCTCGATGCGCGCGCTGATCGTATCGATGTGGGCGAGAGCGGAATTCATGCGGTCATACATTTGCTCATCTTTCACCAATTTCCCAAGTGCGCCGTGCCCCTGGTTAATGCCGTCAATCAGAGCGTTGCCGCTGGTCATGAGCCTGTTGAGGTTGTTGTACGCCGAGGGGTCGGAAATGAATTTTGCCAGACTGCCGT
>JASHSC010000562.1 GCA_030036915.1 Terriglobia bacterium | reverse complement strand
CGCGCCCGCCGCCGTTATCGTGATCGCAGCAGCCCACCCAGTCGAGCGCTGCCGCGTCCAGGATGTAACGCCATTGATCGAAGAGCGTTCCATCGCTGCCACCGTCCATAGAGATTTCGCTGTGGCGATGGAACTCGCCGCGCACGATGCGGAGATTGTGCTCCGGCCCGCCGCGGTATTCACGAATCGCTTGCAGGGCAGCGATGGCGGTATTGTCGGGCGTCTCGGCCGGCTTCTCAAGAGGGGCCGCCGCGACCACGGGAAGTGTGCGCGCCGCCAGCCCCAGGTCCACTTCGTCGCTCCAAAGGTCGTTGTTATACGGATCCGCCTGGGGATTCTTCAGGTCGTCGGTTTTAGCCGGACTCTTGTCCCGCCGGTCGTCGGAAGAATTCACCATCAGCAGCCTGCCATTCACGGAGGCAAGCGCCGGGCGGTTATCGAGGATGTTGTCAGAGTGATTCACGAAGACAGCGGGTGTCCAAGCCAGGCCGTCGAAGGACACCACATATTCGGACCATGATGTGCCGAGGGTGTTCCACCATAAGGGATGAAGGGAGCGATAGACCAGCCACATGCGTCCCGAGCCATCCACAAGCAGCCGGGGCAGCGTGTTTCGGGCAGCGCCGGGCATGACGCCCATCAGGTGTGCGTCTGGAGGGCGACGCAAGGCGAGACCCGGCTCGGGATCCAAGGATTGGGAATCCGCCTGGCTCCCCATGCGATCCGCACGTGTGGTCGCGGGGCCAGTCAACGCGGTGTCCAAAGAAGCGTCCAAGTTAACGAAATTGCCGCTGGGCTCAATCCCTCGCAGCTTGATGACGCGGCCCTGGTAGAGGGCGACGCCGGTTGAATTATAGGCGCCGAAGTCTTTCCCCCACCCCCGCCCGCCTTCCTCATAGGCGACCCAAAGTCGCCCGGTGGGATCATAAGCGATGGAAGGATAGGCCTCGTAGCTCGCGGTGGCGGCCACGGGAATCTCCTCACCCCAGGCCTTCGCGGACCACACGCGGGCGTAGACATCGTAATTGCCGTTGCGGTAGGAATCCCACGCCACGGCGATGCGGCCGGTTTTGTCCGCGGCAATCGCCGGATTCCATTCGTTCCTGGTGGAGTTTGAAACCTTGACCGGCTTCGAAAAACCCTTGCCCTCCTGATGCGCGGCGTAGATTGCGGCCGTGCCATCGCGCCAACCTTGCCATGCCACCCAGACTCGTCCACTCGAGTCCGTGGTCGCCACCGCGTCGATATCGGAGCCCGGCTCCTTCGAAATCTGAACTTGTTCCTTAGCCCCCGATGCCTCGACGGCGCGCGCGAAGATATCGAAATTGCCGCCGCGGTTTTCAGACCAGAAGACCCAAGCGCGGCCCTGCCCATCGATGGCCACCGCGGTCTTGTAACGGTCTCCACCCACCTCGGTGACGGCAATCGCTTCGCCCCATTGACCGCCCGAATATCGGCGCGCCCAGATTTGGTCGCCGCCTGTGGGCTCGGCATAGAGTTTGAAATCCGTTGGGATTTTCGATGGGCTGGCGCGCAGCTTGTCCGCATCGGGACCGTGATGGAACTGTACGTAAGCGAGCCAGGCATCGCCATTGGCACTTGCGGCGAGCGCCGGGTAGTCCTCTTCTTCCGGCGTATCGGTCAAGCGCGTTGCCACCGGTACACGATCTATGTACACGCGCTCGGCAAGCTTGTAGATGCCTTTTCCGTAGGGAATCTCCGCGGGACGGAAACTAAAGTCGCCTTGCGCCGTCGTAATTGCCACCTCCGTGCTGGCGCCCGGCGAGCTCAGCGTGATGACAAAGCCGTTGGCAACCAGCAAGTCCGTGGGCGCCGTCCAGCGCACCTTTGTCGCGCGCGTCGAGATATGGAACTGCGTGTCCACGATGGCGTCGGTGCCCTCAAATCGCCAGGGCTCCAGCTTGAATTGTCCTCCATCCGTAACCTTAATGGAGCCGTCCCAACGCGTAGGAGCAGCGTCCGTGACTCCAAGCAAAACTCGGAAGGCAGCCGGCGTTTGGGCTTGCAGGTTTGCAGCGGGAATGAGCAGGATGATTCCGATCAGTACCAAGTTAACGCGCCGCATGTTCGCCTCCATATTTTCAGCAAGGGTTTGCCGGAAGAGTGGTCGCACACGACAACAACACAGTGAGCCCCGAATCTGAAACCGACCCGCAGAGCCCGGCGGTAATATACAACTACCCGTCCGCTTGCACAATGCTTCGCCAGGAAAGATAGTGTCTCGATTTGAAATTTGAACTGGCCTCGCACCAGGAAGACTCGTGCAGGAACCCATCAGGCAACGGAAACCTTCGGTGTCATTCTGACCATGATATAATGACTATGGGCAGGAGGCGGATATGAAGGTGATGGCGGCAGGCACGTTCAAAGCGCGTTGCCTGGCGGTGATGGACGAGGTTCGGAACAAACGAACAGCGGTTCTGATTACCAAGCGCGGCAAATCGGTTGCCAAACTTGTCCCCGCTGACAAGGACGCGGGCGACATCTACGATTTCCTTAAAGGCAAAGGGACGATCACCGGTGACGCCGTCCGGCCCGCCATCACCGAGTGGGGCGACCTCCGGTGATCCTCCTTGATACCCACGTGGTGGCCTGGCTGGCTTTTGACTCCACACGGCTCTCGCGCGCGGCAAGAGCCTCCATTGATCGGGCGCGTGAACACGGCGAGGGCCTAGCCATCTCCGATATCACCCTCCTGGAACTGGCGGCCCTCGCCGGCAAGGGCCGCATCCGCCTGGGCGTAAGCCTGGAGTCCTTCCTGCGGGAAATCGAAGCCCGGTTCGTCGTTCTCCCGATCACGGCGCGCGCCTGCGCGCTTACTCTGGGCTTGCCGGCTGCCTATCCCAAGGACCCCGCAGACCGCGTCATCGGCGCCACAGCACTGGCAGAAGGCTTGCCCCTGATTACGGCCGACCAAGAAATCCGCAAAGCCAAAACTGTTCGCACGATTTGGTGAACACCCATCGCCCGCGGCCAGATAGGGGGACACAGCCTGACGGATTGCATCTCAATGCAAACGATGCGGAAGACAGGTTGAGGCACCTCACGCTCCGCTGACAACTCCTGCTTTATGACTTCCCGCTTGACCCACCACCGGCAAACCGTACAATGTATGCGCAGCGCGGTGCCTATCGATTGTTCCGCAACAAGCTTATGGATAAACGGCAATTTCTGAAAAAGTCGAGCGCGTTCATCGCAGGGAGCGTATTGGCTCGCCCGGCGGCCGGGCATCCACAATCAGCCGCGCGCAGCAATTGGGCTGGGAACTACACCTACCGGGCAGAACGGCTGGACGAGCCTCGCGGCGTCGCGGAGGTTCAGGCCATCGCGAAGGAGCGCCGCCGCGTGAAGGCGTTGGGCTCCCACCACTCGTTCAATTCCATCGCCGACACCCTGGGCGACCAAATCTCGCTTAAGCAACTCGATGAAATGGCGGTCGAGCCGAAGTCAAGCACCGTGACCGTGGGCGGAGGCGTGACTTACGGCCAACTGGGACCTTATCTCGATCGCCAGGGCTATGCCCTGCACAACCTGGCTTCGTTGCCGCACATTTCCGTGGCGGGAGCCTGTGCGACGGCAACACACGGCTCCGGCAATAAGAATGGCAATCTGGCCACGGCGGTTTCCGGAATGGAAATCGTGACGGCGGAGGGCGAGTTGAAGTCTTTCTCAAGAGAGCGCGACGCCGAACAGCTTCGAGGGGCAGTTGTTCATCTGGGAGCGCTCGGAGTGGTGACCCGGCTCACTCTGAATGTCGAACCCACGTACCAAGTGCGGCAGGTCGTCTACGAGAATCTTTCCATGAACCATCTGGAGCAACACCTGGATGAAATCTTTGCGAGCGGGTACAGCGTCAGCCTGTTCACCGACTGGCAGAACCACCAAATCACGCAAGTGTGGATCAAAAGCCGCGTCGAGCCGGGGGCGCCGGCTGAGTCGCCCGCTGAATTCTTCGGGGCGAAGCGCGCCACGCGTAAGCTCCACCCGAGCGGAGCGCACTCCGCCGAAAATTGCACGGAACAGATGGGCATTCCCGGTCCCTGGTATGACCGCCTACCCCACTTCCGTCTCAACTTCGTGCCCAGCAGCGGCGCCGAACTGCAATCGGAATACTTCGTTCCCCGCAAACGGGGTTATGAGGCGATTCTTGCGGTGGAGCAGTTGCGCGAACTCGTAACCCCACACCTCATCGTCACCGAGTTGCGAACCATTGATGAGGACGATCTTTGGATGAGCACCTGCTACCAGCGCCCTTCCATGACCATTCATTTCACCTGGAAGCCGGAATGGCCGGAGGTCAGGAAGCTGCTTCCCCTGATCGAAGAAAAACTCGCCCCCTTCAACGCCCGCCCGCACTGGGCAAAGCTATTCACCTTGCCGCAGGCGCGCATTGCCTCGCTTTACGAAAAACTGCCCGAGTTTAAAGCCTTCGTCGAACACCACGATCCTGAGAAAAAGTTTCGCAATGAGTTCCTCGCGGCTAATCTCCTTGGTGCCTAACCGGACTTCGAAATCCTGCCTTTTGACGGTTTCGCCGCGCCCGGTTATAATTGATATACGGCTCATTGATCAAGGAGGGTCGGGTTGCCGCTCTACGAATATAAGTGCAAGAAGTGCGGGAGGGTTGTAGAGAAAATCCAGAAGTTTTCCGACCGGCCTCTAACCACCTGCGAGCATTGCGGCGGCAAACTCGAGCGGCTGCTGTCAGCACCGGCCATTCAGTTCAAAGGAGCGGGTTGGTACGTCACGGACTACGCCAAGAAAAGCTCTGCCGCCAGCGGGGGCAGTTCCCCAGATTCATCTGCGACTTCCTCAGAAAAGAAAGAGAAAGAAACCAGCAAGCCCAAAGAGCCC
>JASHSC010000561.1 GCA_030036915.1 Terriglobia bacterium | reverse complement strand
ATCACAGCTCATGGCCTTTTGTTTTCCTCCCGCCATTGGCGCAGGTCGTCCAGCATGCGCTTTCGGGCGCGATGCAATCGAACCTTCACCGTGGTCGGCTTCAGATTCAGAATCTCCGCAATCTCCTCGACAGAATAATCCTGAAGTTCCTTCAGCAGCAAAATCTTTCTGTCGTTCTCGGGGGCGCGCGCCAGGAGTTTGTCCACCAGATCCTTCAGCGCCAGTTTCTCCTCGTGGTCGAGCGAATCCTCCGGTTGACTTTGCGCATTCGCCTCCAGCTCCTGCTGGCTCTCTTCTCCCATTTGCCAGTAGAAGCTCACGCGCGAGGCGCGCTCATGCCGCAGGAAATCGTAGCAATGGTTGGTGGCAATGCGGCTGAGCCAGGTGGCAAAAGAAGACTGGAAATTGTAACTCCGAATTGCCCGAAAGGCTTTGAGAAATATTTCCTGGCAAAGGTCCTCCACCTCATCGCGCCTGCGTACCAAATGGTAAACCAGCGAAAAAACACGCTGCTGGTGTTTATGCACCAAGGGTCCGAAAGCTTCCGGTTCCCCTTGCTGGGCCCGCTTAATCCACTGAATCTCTTGGGCAACCTGTGCATCGGAGTTTTCCATCGGTCTTCCATTTTACGCCTACCCTCTCTATTTCCGACGAGGGAAAAGCCCTGGGGGTTACAAGTACGAATCGGTGAAATTTTAATCTAATTCTAATCAAGAATTTAGTTGACCAATTGATTACTTTGTGCAAGACTGTGCCCATGATTATCGGAACAAGACTGAAAAAACTTCGAGAAGAACGAAACCTGTCACAAGGTGATATTGAAAAGCGCACGGGCTTATTGCGCTGCTACATTTCAAGGGTTGAGAACGGGCATACGGTCCCTTCACTCGAAACCCTGGAGAGGTTGTCGGCGGCGCTGGAACTCCCACTCTACCAGTTATTCTTTGAGGGTGACGAGCCGCCCCCGTTGCCAAACCTGAGCAAGCGTCATTCGGCTGAAGAACTGGGTCTCAATCCTGAGCAGGAAAAGGAACTGCGATTCTTCGAAAAGGTGAAGAGACTTCTCACTCGCATTGATGAGAAGGACCGTCAGCTCCTCCTCTTTATGGCCCAGAAATTGGCGAGCCGCTAAGCTCTTCTCTTTCAATACAGTGGCGTGGTGTCTCTGGCCAGCTACTGGGGCCAAGGGTAGGTTATTCCCACTCGATGGTGCCCGGGGGCTTCGACGTGATGTCGAAGACCACCCGGTTCACGCCTTTGACCTCATTGACTATCCGTGTAGCCATTCGCTGGAGCAGTGCTCCCGGCAGTTGCGCCCAATCGGCAGTCATTCCGTCTTCGGATTCCACCGCGCGAATCCCGATCGTCGAGGCGTAGGTGCGGGCGTCTCCCATTACGCCGACACTCGAAACGGGCAGGAGAACGGCGAACGATTGCCAAAGCCGCTCATAAAGTCCCGCTGCCCTTACCTCTTCCTGGACAACCGCATCGGCCTCGCGAACCATTCGCAACCGGTCGGGGTTTACCTCTCCGACAATCCGCACGGCAAGGCCTGGACCCGGAAACGGCTGCCGGCTGACGAGGAAATCTTCTAATCCAAGCTCGCGCCCCACCGCCCTCACCTCGTCCTTGAAGAGTTCGCGCAGCGGCTCGATCAACTTGAATTTCAGATCGGGGGGCAAGCCGCCCACGTTGTGGTGGCTCTTGATGGTGGCCGCCGGCCCCTTCACGGAAACCGACTCAATCACGTCGGGATAGAGTGTTCCCTGCACCAGATATTCCACGTCGCCCAGGGCTCTTGCCTCTTCCTCGAAGACGCGGATGAATTCCTCTCCAATGATTTTGCGCTTGCGCTCGGGGTCCGTGACTCCGGCCAGGCGGGCAAGAAAACGCTGCGAGGCGTCAACCGCCTTGACCTTCAAGTGCGCCTGCTCGCGCAATTTGCCGCTTACTTCCTCGAATTCGTCTTTGCGCAGCAGGCCGTTATCTACAAAGACGCAGGTCAGACGGTCGCCGAGCGCCCGCCCCACCAGCGTTGCGGCAACGGCGGAATCCACGCCGCCGGAAAGCGCGCAGAGTGCGTGCTTTTCCCCCACCTGCTCGCGGATTTGCTGGACGGTTTGTTCGATGAACGAACCGGGAAACCAGTTGGGCTTGATGCCCGCAACTTCCGAAACAAAACGCTGAAGGATTTCCCTGCCCATTGCTGTATGTCGCACTTCGGGATGAAACTCCAGCGCGTACATCTTTGCCTGCGGGTTTTCGATGACGGAAATTGCATTGTGCGTCCGTCCGGTAATTACAAATCCCGGAGGAACTTCAACCACATGGTCGCCGTGGCTGTTCCAAACCTTGAGTGGTGAAGGAAAACCGGCGAGAAGCCGCGGTGAGGCCTTGATTTCCAGCTCCGCGAACCCGTATTCGCGACGGGCAGCGGGCTCCACTTTTCCCCCCAGCTTGTAGGACATCCACTGCAAGCCGTAACAGATTCCGAGAACGGGCAAGTTGAGCTTCAGCACGCGCTCATCGCATACGGGCGAGGCTGGATCGTAGACAGAGGACGGCCCGCCGGACAGAATCAGCGCCTGCGGATTCATCTCCACCAGTTTTTCAAACGCGACGTTGCACGGCACAATCACGGCGTACACTTGCAGCTCGCGAATCCGCCGGGCAATGAGCTGCGTGTATTGAGAGCCGAAATCCAGAATGACGATGGGGCTGGGCTGAGCCATAGAAGGGTCAAGGGTCAAACATTTTCGCAGCCATTTCACGCAGAACAAATCGGGTTATGATCTTTTACTTTTTGCCTTTCAAAGCGAGAATCACCACAAAGACGAGCACCAGAACGACCACGACCCACCCAACTCCGCCATGAAAATGGGGCCTGAACAGGAATGCCATCGGTTTCATGTTTCACCTCACGCGTTTCGAAATCCGGAGCAGAAGCCGCTCGATTTACTTGGATGTTACTTCGCCACGATACTCACCAGCTTGCCGGGCACCACGATGATCTTCTTAACCTGCAACCCGTTCAGGTGCTGAAGGGCTTTCTCATCGGCCAGAGTGCGGGTGCGAATTTCTTCCTCACTGGCGCTCGCGGGCACCTGAATGTGCGCGCGCAGCTTGCCATTGATCTGCACGGGATATTCGATTACATCCTCCGCCGCAAGCTCCGCATCGAAGGCCGGCCAGGAAACCTTCAGAAGCGGCTCCGCATGGCCCAGCGATTCCCAGAGTTCGTCGGCAACGTGCGGTGCAAAAAGTGAGAGACAGACAACAAGAAATTCCAGGGCAGTCTTATGGGCCGCAGGGCGAACCTTCCCCGCCTCCACTGCCGCCTCAAGCTCCGTCAGTTCGTTCACCAGTTCCATGGATCTGGAAATGTCAGTGTTGAAGTGCCAGCGCTCCTCCATGTCCTCGGTGACGTGACGAAGGGTCTGATGGGCCTTGCGCAGCAGGCGGCGCTCTTCAGGAGTATGTGAGTTTCTGGTTTCATCCGCAAAATTGCCTGCCGTGACATCTTTGAGTCTATCGGCGTGCTTTGCAACGAGTCGATAGACGCGTCCCAGGAAGCGCGATGCGCCTTCAACTCCCGCGTCGCTCCACTCCAGGTCTTTCTCGGGCGGCGCGGCAAACAGCACGTAGAGCCGCGTTGTGTCTGCGCCGTATTTTTCGAACATGCTCGTGGGATCGACGACGTTCCCTTTTGACTTCGACATCTTGGCGCCGTCCTTGATCACCATCCCCTGCGTGAACAGCCGCGCCACGGGTTCGGAAAAATCCACCAGGCCGATGTCGCGCATGAACTTGGTGAAAAAGCGCATGTAAATGAGGTGAAGAATGGCGTGCTCAATGCCGCCGATGTACTGGTCAACCGGAAACCAGTACTTCACCGCTTCCTTGTTGATGGGCGCGGTCGAGATCTTCGGATCGGTGTAGCGGTAGAAATACCAGGAGGAATCGACGAACGTGTCCATGGTATCCGTCTCGCGGCGCGCAGGCTTGCCGCACTTCGGACACTTGGTATTCACGAACTCGGGCACGTCGGCGAGCGGCGATTGGCCCGTCCCGGTCAGCTTGACATTTGCGGGAAGCAGCACAGGCAGGTCTTTTTCCGGCACGGGCACAATTCCATCGGTATCGCAATAGATCACGGGGATCGGAGTACCCCAGTAACGTTGACGCGAGATTCCCCAATCCTTGATGTGAAACTGAGTAGTCCCCTTACCGAAGCCCTTGGCCTCTGCGTCGCGGGTCATGCGCGCGATGGCCTCCTCGGATTTAAGACCCGTATATGGGCCGGAAGCCACGAGCCGGCCATACTCTTCCGTCGCGCGCAGAGGGCTGGGGGTATCGGAATCCGGCGAAGTTCCATCCTGCACAATCACGGTTTTGATGGGCAAGCCGTACTCTGTGCAAAATTCGAAATCGCGCTTATCGTGCGCGGGCACGGCCATGATGGCGCCCGTGCCGTATTCCATCAGCACGAAGTTGGCGAGCCAGATGGGGACTTCATCACCCGTGAAGGGGTTGCGCGCCATGAACCCGGTATCGGCTCCCACCTTGGCAAGGTTCACGTCCACGCGCGCGCGAACGGACGACGCTTTAATTCGCTCGACTTCATCACGCAACCTCGTGGGCTCTTTGGAGCTGGCAAGCAAATCTTCCACCAGCGGGTGGTCCGGCGCCAGGAACACCGCCGTGCAGCCGAAAATAGTGTCCACGCGCGTGGTGAAGATGCGCAGCGGGTTCCAAAGGTCGGTGACGGTGAAGTCCACGAACGTGCCCTGGGACTTTCCGATCCAGTTCTGCTGCATGGTCAGGACGCGCTCCGGCCACCGGACCATCTGCTTCATGTCCTCGAGCAACTGGTCGGCATAAGCGGTGGTGCGCAGAAACCACTGCTCCAGGTCGCGCTCGATCACCGGCGTATCCTCGTGCCGCCAGCAGCAGCCATTCACCACCTGTTCGTTGGCCAGCACCGTTTCGCACTTCGGGCACCAGTTCACGCGGCTCTTCTTACGGTAGGCGAGCCCGCGCTCATACATCTTCAGAAAAAACCACTGGTTCCAGCGATAATATTCCGGCACGCAGGAAGCGATCTCGCGCCGCCAGTCATAGCTCACGCCCAGGCGTTGGAGCTGGGCGCGCATGCGGTCGATGTACGAAAAGGTGAATTCGGATGGATGCCGCTGGCTCTTGATAGCGGCATTTTCCGCGGGCAAACCAAAAGCATCCCAGCCAATAGGGTGGAGAATGTTGTAACCCTTCATCCACATGTAGCGCGCCAGCGCGTCGCCGATGGAATAGTTGCGCACGTGGCCCATGTGAATGTCGCCCGAGGGGTAAGGCAACATTTCAAGCACGTAATATTTTTTGCGGCCGGGCGCGGCTTCCGTGGCAAACAGCTTCAGGTCCGCCCACCGTTTCTGCCACTTGGTTTCGATGGCCTGCGGATTGTAATTAGGGTCCATGGTTTGAACGCTGAGAAACCCTTCACCCTATCACCTCTTCTCCCCCCTTCCCTCTCCCCTAGGGAGAGGGAAGGGGGGAAGGGGAGTTGGGGTGAGGGGTCAGTTCGAAACGATTAAAGCCCACAACCTGCTAATTCCCGGAACTGTCAAAATCAAGCTGGCACCCCGGCCATGCCGAGGATTCTCCCCACCGATCAGCGGGAAGATTTTGCCCCTGCAAGCTTCCTCATGACGCGAATGTTCCGCACATCATCGCCGGGCTTATCGACGGGCGTTTCGCAGATGAATGGGATCAACTTCAGCTTCGGGTGGCGTACGATGCGGCCAAACGCGGCAGCGCCGATGTTCCCTTTCCCGATGTGCTCGTGGCGGTCGGCGTGCGACCCAAAGGCCGTCTTGGAATCATTGGCATGAATCACCCGCACTTTCTCCACTCCAATGGTTGCGTCGAGCGTTTTCAATGCAGCCTGCAACCCCTCCGTTGTGTGAATTGCATACCCGGCCGCAAAGCTATGCGCGGTGTCAATGCATGCCCCCATGGGCAATTCCCTTTCCGC
>JASHSC010000560.1 GCA_030036915.1 Terriglobia bacterium | reverse complement strand
TTCTCCCCGCGCTGAAACGGCCCACGGTTTCTGCGCTGAGCGATTCGGATTGGGTGGCCGTTAACACGGTCATCGAAGAGAAAACTGTGCGGGAAATCATTCCTCGCCTTAAGAGCGCGGATGCACAAGGAATTGTGGAATATCCCTTGAACAAAATTGTGGTGTAAGAACCGTCTGCCTGAAACCATTGCGGCCATTGACCCGATGCTGAACATCATTCGCAGCAGTGATACGAAATCGATAGCCAGGCTCTTGCGCGCCCGGATCTCCACCCTGACCGAGGCTGAGGCTGCCGTGCGGTCCATCGTTGAAAACGTTCGCCGCCGTGGTGATGTTGCCCTTCAGCAATACGCAAAGAGGTTTGACAAGCTCGACCTTCGCGCAACAGGCTTTACGGTGTCCCGGGAGGAAATTCGCCGTGCTTATCGCCAGGTTTCTCCTGGGTTTGTACCTGCGGTGCGAATTGCGGCCACCAACATTCGCAAGGCCGCGCGCCGCCAATTGCCGCGTGTCTGGTCATGCTCGACACGGCCCGGCGTGAGCGTCGGCCAACTGCTCCGGCCGCTCGAGCGTGTCGCGTGCTACGTTCCCGGCGGGCGGTTTCCTCTGCCCTCTACCGTACTGATGAGCGTCATTCCCGCGCAGGAAGCCGGCGTGCGCCAAGTGATGGTGACTTCACCACGGCCGGCGCCCGCTGTTCTGGTCGCCGCGGACCTGCTGGGCGTTAAGAAGATCTACCGTCTGGGCGGTGCGCACGCCGTAGCTGCATTCGCATACGGAACCGAATCCGTCCCGCGAGTGGAGAAGATCGTCGGCCCCGGCAATCGTTACGTGGCCGCAGCTAAGAAAGTTGTTGCGGGTGACTGCGGCATCGACTTCATCGCCGGGCCCTCCGAGCTGGTGGTGGTGGGGGCACGCGGGAACGCAGAGTGGATTGCCGCGGACCTGGTCGCGCAGGCGGAGCACGATCCGGACGCTGTGGCCATCTTTATCACTCCCTCCATCCGCTTGGCGCTTCAGGTTCAAGCTGCTGCGCGTGCCATCGTGGAGCGATTGGATTTGCCGGTCGCCGGCCAGTCGCTTGCCGCGCAAGGTGGCATCATCGTCACGCGCAATCTGAAGGAAGCGGCGGAAATCGTCAATCGTTTGGCGCCCGAACACTTGACGCTTTTCGAAGGCGCAACTTCATTGCTTGCGCAAGTGCAATCCGCCGGCTCGATCTTTCTCGGCGCCTACAGCCCTGTCGCGGCGGGAGATTACGCCTCGGGCGCGAATCACATCCTTCCCACTGGAGGCGCGGCGCGCGTACGCGGTGGCCTGAGCGCGGCCGATTTCGTTAAGTCCATTTCCGTGCAGCGCCTCAGCTCGCGGGGATTGGCGAGGCTTAAGAAGAGCATCCTCACCATGGCGAATACAGAGGGACTTAAAGCGCACGCCTACTCCGTGATGACGCGATTTAGTGAAACCTTGGACCGAAAGAAAGCATAGGCGCCGATTAGAACGAAAAAGTGATCGAGGATGCTCGGAAAAGAGCTTTCACTACAGAGAAGACTGAGAGCCGCAGAGAGGTCGTTGTCTGCGGGCCTCGGTGCCCTCTATGGTGAAAGCTCGTATTAAGGTCTTCAATGATCAAGCCACGACCAGCAATCGAAAATCTAAAAAAGTATCGCCCTCCGCAAGAGGGCCGCGGTGGCAAGATGCGGCTTGATTTTAACGAGAATACTGTGGGCTGCCCGCCGCAGGTTATCCGTGCGTTGCGGCGCGCTTTGAACCCGGAAATGATGACGCGCTACCCTGAGTATGATGAAGGCCGCCGAACGCTCGCCGCATATTTTCGAGTCAAACCTGAGGAGATGGTTCTCGCCAACGGCACGGACGACGCCATCAAAACGGTTTGCGATACCTTTGTGGACCCCGGTGATGCGCTGCTGGTGCCCGCGCCCACGTTTCCCGTCTATGAATTCTTCCACAACGTGGCGGGCGGAAAGACTCTGCGCATTCGGTACGATGGGCGCTTCCGCCTGCCGGTGCACGACTTCGTCACCACGCTCAAAAGGGATCGCGTGCGATGGGTGGCGCTGGCCAATCCCAACAATCCCACCGGCACGCAGATTCCCAAGTCCGCCCTGAAAGCGATTCTGCTCGCCGCTCCACAAACGGTGGTGGTGGTCGATGAGGCGTATCAGGATTTCTCCGGCCAAACTATTCTGCCGTGGATCCGCCGCTACCCGAATCTGATCGTCACTCGGACATTTTCGAAAGCCTTTGGGCTCGCGGCGCTGCGGATGGGTTGCCTGTTTGCCGCCCCCCAGCTTATTGAGCCGCTCCAACGCGGGCAAAACCCGTTCGCCGTAAATTCCCTCGCCTTGATGTCCGCTTGCATTGCCATCCGCTACGACGCGCAGGTGCGCGAGTACGCGCGGACCATTCGCGCAAATCGAGTGGGGCTCTGCCGTTGGCTCGAAGCGCATAGAATACCCTACGTCCCGAGTTCCGCGAATTTCGTTCTGACGCGTGTGGGTGAGCGCGCCCCGGAAATCGCGCGCCTGCTGCGCGAAAAGAAAATTCTTGTCCGCGATTGGAGCTACGACCCGCACCTGAAGGGCTACCTGCGATTCACCGTCGGCTCGCAGGCGCAGACGCGCCGCCTGATGTCAGAACTCGAACGCTTGAAGCACTTGATTCAGACTCCAAACGGCGCGCGGGCCTGGAAAAACATCGTGTCCTACTCTTCCGCAGGATGGTTCACATGAAAGCCCGCACCGTCAGCATACAACGCAAGACCGCGGAAACCGATATCCGCGCGCGCCTCAATTTGGATGGCCGCGGCGTGTACAGGATTTCCACCGGCATCCGTTTTCTAGATCATATGCTGGAGCTCTTCACGCGGCACGGCGGCTTCGACCTTGCACTCGAAGCCCACGGTGACCTGGACGTCGATCAACACCACACGGTGGAGGACGTAGGCATCGTTCTCGGCCAGCTCGTGCGCGAGGCGCTGGGATCAAAAAAAGGAATCAATCGTGCGGGCTATTTTCTGATGCCCATGGATGAAACCCTCGGGATCGCCGCCATTGACCTCAGCGGCCGGCCGTACCTGGTGCTGAGTGTTCCACTGAAGGCGCGTTTTGTCGGAGATTTACAAACTGAGTTGCTGGAAGATTTCTTTCAAGGCTTTACCACTTCGGCCGCCGCCAATGTTCACTTGAAGGTCGCCTACGGACGATCGAGCCACCACGCCATCGAGGCGCTCTTCAAAGCATTCGCGCGGGCGCTGCGGTACGCCTGCTCGCGTGACCGTCGCCTGCGATCCCAGCTTCCCAGCACCAAGGGGCTTTTATGATTGCGGTTCTCGATTACGGCGGCGGCAACGTGGGCTCGGTCATCAAAGCGGTCGAGTATCTGGGCAAGGCGGCGCAGAAGGTCGATCATCCAGCTTCGCTGGTGGAATCGGAAAAGATCATATTTCCCGGTCAGGGGCACTTCGGGGCGATGATGAAGGGTTTGGAAGACCGCAAACTTCTTGCGCCGCTGCGCGAGGCCTTCACTTCCGGAAAACCTTTTCTTGGAATCTGCCTCGGCTTGCAGGCGCTCTACGAATCGAGCGAGGAGGCTCCTGGAGTCGCGGGGCTCGGCATTCTGCCCGGAAGTGTGGCGCGCTTCCAGGGAGTATTCAAGGTTCCACACATCGGTTGGAGTCAGCTCGAGCTTCGTTCCGAGAACCAACTCTTCCACGGTGTCGCCGACGGCAGCTTTGTTTACTTCTGCCATTCGTTTTACGGCCCGGTCGCGCCGGAATCATGCGCCGTTACGCAATACGGCCAGACTTTTTCAGCGGGGATCGAAAAAGAGAACCTATGGGCCGTGCAGTTTCACCCCGAAAAGTCAGGTGAAGTTGGTTTGAAGGTTTTAAACAATTTTCTAAAGATTTAGAACGTCATTTGTCCCTGCTCCCCGGCCTTTCCTTCCTCTTTCGTTGGCCGGTCTATAAGAAGCCGCCACGGGCAATTGACAAAGGGTGACAAAGGACAAATCCGTCGTTTATGTTCGCCAAAAGAATCATTCCCTGCCTCGACTGCAAAGATGGCCGCGTGGTGAAAGGCATCCACTTTGTGAACCTGCGCGACGCCGGCGATCCGGGCGAACTGGCGGAAATGTACAACCGTGAAGGGGCGGACGAGCTTGTGATGCTCGACATTTCCGCTTCGCGCGAAGGCCGGGCGACGCTAATGGAAACCGTGCGCCGCGTGGCTCGCCGGCTCTTTATTCCGCTCACCGTAGGTGGCGGCGTGCGCACACTGGATGATGCGCGGCGGTTGCTCTCTACAGGTGCCGATAAGGTAGCCGTCAACACCGCAGCGGTGGAAACTCCCGTGGTGATCAGAGAAATCGCCGAGAACTACGGACGACAGGCGATGGTAGTGGCAATTGATGCGCGCAGGGTAAAAGAAAGTGGCACGGCCTTCCAGGCCGTGCGCACAGTCGGGAAGCCCGTGCCACGACAGACAAACCCTGCGACGCATTGGGAAGTTGTCACATACGGAGGAACCAAGCCTACCGGCCTCGATGCACTCGAATGGGCTCGCCACGTCGAGGATCTCGGTGCGGGCGAAATCCTACTGACTTCAATGGACGCCGACGGTACGCAATCGGGTTTCGACTGTGAATTGACCGCCGCCATCGCCCGTGCGCTCCACATACCCGTCATCGCTTCCGGAGGCGCAGGCCACGCCCGGCACTTTGTGGAAGTATTTCAGAAGGGTTGTGCCGACGCCGCCCTGGCTGCGTCCATCTTCCATTACGAGTCGCACACGATTCGAAGTTTGAAGGAATACTTGCGCACCCAAGGGGTGCCAGTTCGCATTTGAGACAATTCATCATTTAAGATTCGGAGTTTATAATTTCGGCATGGTCATTCCCTGCATCGATTTGATGGATCACAAAGTCGTCCAGCTCGTTCAAGGAAAGAAGAAGTTCCTCGAGCTGCCGGATCCTATGGCAGTGTTGGCAAAATTCGCAGCTTACCCGGAGATTCAAGTCATCGATCTGGATGCGGCAATGGGCAAGGAGCGAAACAATGCAGAAGTTGTGCGCGATTTGTGCCGCCGCAAGCCCTGCCGCGTGGGCGGCGGCATTCGAAGCACGGCCCGAGCACAAGCCGTCGTCGCGGACGGCGCACTGAAGGCAATTGTGGGCAGCGGCGCCTTCACGTCGAAGGGCGTTCATCACGATTTCCTGCGGGAGCTCGCCGAGGCCGTCCCACGCGAGAAAATTCTGATTGCTGTGGACTCCTTGGCAGGCCACGTGGCCATTCACGGCTGGAAGGAAACGCTACCGATTAGCTGCGCGCAGGCGCTGCCTGAGCTTGAACTCTACTGCTCAGGGTTTCTTTGCACCTACATTGATGGCGAAGGAAGGTTGCAGGGGACGAACATCGATTGGTTTCGCGGCCTTCGCGCCGTGACCCGGCTTCCCATCACCGCGGCGGGAGGAATTACCACTGATGCGGAAATCGCTGCGCTCGAAAACCTGGGCATGGACGCCGCGCTCGGAATGTCCATCTACCGAAAGGTCTTTCCGGAATTCTTCGCCGAGCGCCGGCCCGGCGTAGCCGATTCGTAGGCCCCTGTTTCGGCAGGTCCCTCTAATGCTCATTTCGCCGGAGTGGCTTTCGAAGGATCGCATGTGGGTGGCGGCGCATGGTCTTCGCTCGCGGACGGCCCCGACGTTTGTCACAAGCGAAATCTTATGGTCAACCATTCAGCGTCCAACCCTGGCGATACGACCGCTTCAAATATTCGTTCGCCTCAGGGGCGTTGGTGACTCGACCTTCAACCGGATCATACTCAAGCTTCTTCCCCACGCGATGCGCGACGAGCCCGAGAAGCATCTGCTCAATCATCAAGCCGGAGTAATCAAAATCGCAGTGCGTCTTGCTGCTCGTCCCATTCACCACGCCTTCGTATTGGCCCTTGCAAGCAGCGATCCATTCCAACTGAAACGCATCGGGAGTAAGTGGATGGCCGCTCTTCTCGGCCTCGAGAATCGAATCAACCTCTGGGTTAGGCAATCCTAGTGCGGCGGGCAATCCGTCTGCGCAGATCTGAATCGTGGGGAATCCGTTCGCCCCAGGCTGGGCATTCGGGAACGCGGTGAAGCCCGCGGGCAGCGGGCGAGGCGACGAGGGCGGCCGCGGGGCAGCGGGCCTCTGCGAAGCGGGGTGCTGGGTCGGTGTGCCCGTTCCATTCACCAGTGGAAGCAACTGCTCCCTTGAGCGAGGATGGTAATACGTCAGGTCGCCGTCGTCATTATCTGGAACGATGGCGCGGCTCATGAAGTCACACACGATGCTGCCTTTTGTGCCGATGAAGATCGCGCCGTTGCCCATTTTTTCGACATCGATATAATTCTGGGGGGCGAGCGGCTTTAACCCACCTTGATACCATACCAATTCGATCGGCCCGCGCCATTGATTCGCGGGGTGGGCGAAATGCACCTTTAACTTCACCGGGCAAATGTCCGGATTGTAAGGATCGCTGACCTCCTGATCAATTTCAATTGTGCTCGGGGCGCCGGCGTCGACAGCGTTCCAAACGAGGTCCATGGTGTGCGCGCCCATGTCGCCCATCTGCCCAACGCCGAAGTCGCGGTACATGTTCCAAAACAGGCAATTCAAGCCATTTGAACCGCCGAAATACTGCGAGCTGTAGGGATGGTCAGGCGATGGGCCAATCCACTGTGCGAAGTGCAGGACAGAGGGCGAAGAGCCCTCGCCCGCGGGATATCCCGGCCGCGGCAGTTGCCGGCTGTCCCAGCTATGGACAACCTTCAGATCGCCAATCGCGCCATC
The DNA here is from genome assembly GCA_030036915.1 of Terriglobia bacterium. Taxonomy (GTDB): domain Bacteria; phylum Acidobacteriota; class Terriglobia; order UBA7540; family UBA7540; genus Bog-366. The sequence goes on along the minus strand of JASHSC010000560.1, from coordinate 940 downwards.
CAGAATTAATTCGCGCACGTGTTGGAAGTTCGGATACGCGTGACGCTGTGTTCCGTGCTGCGTCGCGAGCCGGGACCTTCGCTTCAAGTAATTGGCGCGCACCACGCGAGCCTCCTCCACCGTAATTCCCAGCGGCTTTTCGCAAAAGACGTGCAGGTCGCGGTTCAGCGCCCAATTGGCGATGAAAGCGTGATGATGATCCGCCGTGCAAATCACCACCGCTTCGACGTCCTTCTGCTCCAGGCATCGCCGCCAGTCGTAGTAAGTCTTGGCGTTGGGAAAAATCTTGAGCGCCTCCTGCGTTCGCAGATCGTTCACATCGCAGAGAGCTACCACATTTTCGCGAATGAGCGAACGATAATGCGCAGTGCCACGGCCCCATACGCCCATGAGCGCAATGTTGAGTTTGTCGCTGGGGGCATTTCCAGCGCGCATTGAGTCACTCTTTAGAAGAGTAAGTCCTGTAGCAGTTGAAGCGATGGATTTAAGAGCTTCGCGCCGTCGCATTGATGAGTCCTTTCCAAATATGATTTACGTTCGAGAGGTAAGATACGCTGGGGCATTTTTGAAGGCAAGTGCGGCGCTCTGTAGCGCGGGTGTCCTCACCCGCGTTTGATATTTCCCGGAGAACGGATGCCGCGGGTGGGGACACACGCACGGCAGCTCACCTTACTCGACATAAATTCGCGGCACGCGCTTGCCGATAGAGCAGAGTACCTCATAGGGAACAGTGTCCAGTAGTTGGGCAGTCTCGACGGCGGTAATGGAACTGCGGTCTGCTTCGCCAATCAGGATGATCTCGTCACCGATGTTGGTTCCGGCGATGTCGGTGACGTCGAGGAGCGAAAGATCCATGCTGATGCTGCCCACGATGCGAGCGCGCCGCCCACGCACGATGGCGAATCCGCGGTTGGACAGTGCATGGTTCAAGCCGTCTGCA
>JASHSC010000559.1 GCA_030036915.1 Terriglobia bacterium | reverse complement strand
TGGAAAGGATCTCGACGGGCTGAACTTCCTGTTCAGGCCGCCGGCTCGGGGAAGGCTTGCTGGGCGAGATCGAGGCGTCGTCCACAGCGACGAATCCACCGGTCTTTACCACAGAAGGAATGACGGGGTTTGGCGCGGGATTTACACCAACTTCATCGCGACGATCTCCAAATCCCCCCTTCAGTACGCCACGCGTGTCCGTTTCATCGACGTTCGTGACGCTATATTGTTCACCAGCGCCGAATCCGGCCTCGGCAATGGTTCGCGCGTTTTGCTGCGATCCGTTCGGCGGACCAGACTGGACATCTCCATTCGAAGAACCAAATTCCCCAAGCCTAAGTTCGTTGGCGGGCTTCGCAGGTTGGATTTGGCCCGGCAAAAGCTCAGGGTTGAAGAAAGCGCCCGTCTCGCGTGCGGGTGCAGTTAACGGATGTTCCCGCAACTGGGGCGCGTCAGTTCCCTCCAGGGGGTGTCCCGGCGGGAAAATAGGTGCATCCTTTCGCGCGAGTTGACTTGTTCGTGGTAGTTGCGCCGCCCCATATGCTTCCGCCGCAGCGCCCGGCTTTCGTTCAGAAGAAGAAGCGGGGAGCGCCCGTGTAAAAATCGGAGGCGCCAGGCTGGGCTTCAGGGATTTTGCTGACTCAGTCTTTTGAAGTCCGACATTTGACGGAGGCGACAAGATTCGATCCGTCTGTCTTTCATAGGGAAAGCTAATCGTTTCCACGTCATAGACGGGCTGCGGCCTGGGGTTAGAAAGCCACGCACCCGAAATTGCGATCAGAGCGACAGTAGCGGCCTCCACGGCACACGCAACCGTAAACGAGAATCTTCGCCGTTGATACTCTTCTAGAGAGGTCTCCAGGAGACACAAATTATACGAGGACCGCGTCCGCGTAGCTCCGGGGATCCTGACCTGGACTCTGGCCATGGTGAGTAACCTACACTGTGACCCACGCCCTCCCTTTGTCGCGTGGGGCAATCGGACGACCAAACGGGTTAGTCCCGATATTCGTATAACATGCGCACCCAGGACGTCCGTTCGTTCAGGTCCGGGTTGGGAAAAGATTACAGGGCACCGGTAAAACTTCGCATGCTGCCTCAGACGCGTGAGCCCTTCATACCCGCGTGCGTAGTCACGATGAAGATTGCCGTGGAATACAGTGCCGCCTAGATTTCTAGTGGATCTGTGGAACACTCAATTGGTCTTTGGTGGAGCAGAAGGATCCCATCCGGATCTACCGCACTGTACAGGACCTCGCGTCCGATTTGAAAACCGGTGAGTCGAGGGTCTCCGACTCGTCGCAAATTGTCAGCTTTGACGTGACTAGCGGCATACGACCGATGACGACGGTTCGACACTGAGGGAGCAAACTTCAATTATGCCCGGCGCGGTCTCCTTCCCCGGGACTCCTCGAATTCTAAAGGACTTAACAACTCCTAGTGCGACGGTTTTAGGATCCGTGGGTCGAGGGCTAAAATCCCCCGGCCTAGGTTTTTTCAATAGATTACATAAACACTACTTGCCGTTGCTTTTACTGTGGGGACTCTTGTGGATATTTGGGTCCGATCGCTGGTTTGCTGATCAACGCCAACGGAACGGTCGGCATCCTGTTTTATTCGTGTTGCACCGAGTTTGAAAGGGATGTTCGTGCATGATGTGTGCATGGCACCGGTCTCGCCCGAGGCCCAGGAGTGAGGTGGCATGTTCACATCGGATTCACCGAGCGTAGCGCCCCCGAAATGATTCTTTCGTGCATGGTTCCCGCCGTTACTCTGTACCTCTAAGGCTGGTTTCAATTTCTTCCAGGGATCGATTGCGTGTCTCTGGTAAGCGCAGGTAAAGAAACAACAGGCCGGCAAGGCAGATGGCAGCATACACCCAGAATACGCCCGCCGTGCCGATGGCGGCATTCCACAGCGGAAAAGTGTAGGTGAGCAGGAAGCAGGCGATCCATAGCGCGGTGACCGCCACGGAAACGGCGCCGGCCCGAACGCGGTTTGGGAAAATCTCGGAGATGACCACCCATGTGACGGGCGCAAGCGACATGGCGTAGCAGGCGATGGCGGAGAGCACCAGCACCAGCATGGGGACCCCATGGAAGTGGAGATGGTAAAGAGCGCCGAGAACGGTGTAGACCACGGTAAGACCCGTGACACCGGTGAGCAGTAGGAATCGTCGCCCGAAGCGATCGATGGTGACTAGAGCGAGTACGGTGAAAACTACGTTGACTGCACCGGTAATCACGATGTTAAAGAGAATTCCGGAGATCTGATATCCGGCGGCGGCAAAGACTTCCTGCGCGTAGTTGAAGAGAATGTTGATCCCACACCACTGCTGGAGGACGGCGAGCACGAGGCCGAGAAGTAGCGCGCGGGCTATGCCGCAGTTGGTGAGTTCGTGCAGAAGCGAGACGCTGGTTTGCTCGCCGCTGGCTCGGCGGAACTCGTCCATGACATGGCGCGCATAGGCTTCGCCGCCCAGACGACCAAGAACGCGCTGCGCATTCTGGTTGCGGCCCTTTGTGGCGAGCCAGCGAGGACTTTCGGGAACGAAGAAGGTGGCGATGAGGAAGAGAAGAGATGGGATCGCGGTAACGCCGAACATCCAGCGCCACGCTGACTGGCCGTTCCACGAGGCGAGAATTTCCGCCGCGGTGGCGCCGACGGGAACTGGCCGGGCGATGAGCCAGTTGAATACCTGAGCCAGGAGAATGCCCGCCACGATGGCCATTTGATTGAGCGAGACGAGGCGGCCGCGCAGGTGCGGTGGCGAAATCTCCGCAATGTACATGGGCGAAATGCCGGAGGCGAGACCGATAGCGAAGCCGCCGAGAATCCGCCAGGCCACGAAGGCGTCGAAGTGCGATACCAGTGAGGTGCCCAGCGACGATACCACAAAGACCAGCGCGGATAAGGTGAGCAGATGCTTTCTTCCGAAGCCATCACTCAGACGACCCGCGGCGACCGCGCCGGCGAGGCATCCGACGAGCGCGCAGCTCATGGCCCAGCCCTTCAGCTCGGGCGAGCCAAGGTGGAAGTAGATTTCATAGAAGGGCTTGGCGCCTCCGATGACAACCCAGTCATAGCCGAAGAGCAGGCCGCCCAATGCGCCGGAAGCGGCGGCCCACCAGAGATACACTGCGGACAGTCGTTCGTCCCCATGGGGCGTGACAGCGGCGGGAGTGTGAACGGGCGCGGTCATCGCGGAGAGTCGGCTTCGACTTTTGCAGAGGCCAATTGACTTCCACCCCTGGTCCAGCGTGCGATTTCGAGGGCAGCGAGGTGGTTGGGATCCTCGGAGAGGGCCTGATCGAGTTCGTGCTGTGCAAGAGCAGTTTCACCGAGACCGAGATGGGCGAGCGCACCGAGGAAGGCGCACTCGATGCGGTTGCGCCGGGCCAGATCGTCATGGAAGAGCAGGAAGTTGGGCAGAGAAGTCGCGAAGTAGTCAATTTGGGGTTCGATTTTGCTTTTCGCGCAGGCGAAGTCGGCGAGGCTGGAGAAAATTGCGCGAGCTTTCTCAAAATCGCCGAGCTTTTGCACCGCGAGCGCCTGGAAGAA
>JASHSC010000558.1 GCA_030036915.1 Terriglobia bacterium | reverse complement strand
CATGCCTTTGTATTGCCACTGTTGTTGTGGTATAGTCGGATGTAGTTCGGTGATGGAGTTCGCCTAAGCAACCACCCGCAATAGCGGGTTAATGACTCCTGTCATGACTTCGGGTCGCGGCAGGGGTTTTTTGTTTTAGGCCTGCTGCCCCATAGCTCACGAGGTTTGAATGAGATTTTACCTCGTTGTTGCCTTTTGGGCATGGTCGGCAACCTTCACTGTACCGACACCCACTCTTAAGAGAGTTGCCCCCAACCGAAATTCGATTGGCTCTGTCCTCAAATGTTCTCCGCACATGAGCTGTTCGACGTCTGGTATCCAGTCAGACGATCCACGAGATTTTCGGCGCCGTCGTGCGGCCGCACCCTGCTGTCTCGCGGAGGATGAGTAGCTATGTTCGGAAAAATCTTGCTTGCCATCGACGGTTCGGATGAAGGCAAAAGAGCCTTGACAGCCGCCATTTCGATGACCAAGAGGTTTCGATCTGCACTTCATGGCATATATATAAGGAAACGCCTTGGCCGCTACCTATTTACCATCGCTGAGGTTATCGAAGAAAAAGAGGAGATTGATGTCTCGGCTCTTCTGGTCACCGAAGGGGCACGGGATTGAGCTGAGCGGGAAGGATTCCATCTGAACTGCGACATTCGGCTAGGACACCCGGTCCAGGCAATTATCAACTTTGCGCGCGAACGAGACTTTGATTTGCTCGTCATGGCGTCGAGCAGTCGCGACCGTGTGTTTGGCCAGATTTGGCGGGCGACTCCCGAACGGTTTGCGAGAGTTGCGCCTTGTTCCGTTCTATTCGTTAGATAGGCTCACAATGAACCCTTTTGCGGAGGCAAACATGGTTGAAGCTGAAAAGCGCAGATTTGAAATCCCTACCGGGGAACGTCACCTGCTCGCTACTCATTTTCGTATGTTGGAGGAATTCTCACAGCGTCTCGCTGAACTCTTCCATCCATTTGAGTCCTGTCTTGTTCATCGCCTCCCACTTTCTCGCGAAAATGCGGAGCAATTGCAACGCGTGTATTCACACTTGCGATCCCGTATTTCAAAAGCGGTTTGGGACCTTGGCTTGTCGCGGATCAATCAAGATAGTCAACAGGAACTCGAATGCCTGGTCGCAGAAATGGAGGAAATCCTTCAAGGTCTCCTGAGTGTTGCGAGTCGGGAGGGCATACCGGGTGGCCTTGAGGCATACCTGACACAGCTCGTATTGGAGCTCAGGCGAATTGCTAACGAGATTGCCCGCGTGGCGGGCACGAAAACGGAAAAAACGTCGGTGATCGGCTGAGGTGCAGAAAGATGAGTAATACATGGGACTACAAATTCGCTTTCTATATCGAATCTACCCTAGACGTGCCTCCGGAATTTCATAGTGCGTACGAACGCTTGATCGGTCTGTACGGTCCGCCAGATCTTGCCCTATTTTCGCCGGCTGTTGAGGAATTCCGGTTCTTGGTCTCGAACTGGCTTCCGCCCCGAATTATTCTGCTTTTCCCTGAATCCTTTGTTCTACTCTCGCTGGAAACACAGTCCGACCAGGTCCGAAGTGTCGAGTGGTCTCACGACGAGCTTCTGGGGTATGGCCAAGCAGACTACCTACTCAATTGTTGGTTCACTTTATATCCAGGCCCTTCTGGCGACGGAGGAATAAAAGTCCGCTTTCCCTCCAGGGCATCCGACAAATTCAAGCCACTGGCGCGCGCTATCCGTCAATGGATTGAAAGGGATGGGGACTCAAACACAAATCTGCGGCAACTACCGATGCCTATCCCGGGGCTACCGAGGAAATTCTTGAGCTTCATTGAAACTCACAGCGAAATTGGCCAACCCACAGAGTTCTTCTTTCAACCCGCCATGGACCATCGAGGCAAGGGGAATCGAAGGTGGGCCAACCTACTTTTGATTACGGGTATGAATGGCATTTTCGCCCTCGCAGATGAGTGCCGGGGAGTATCCACCGATTATGGCCTGGAAATGACCTATTTATCGCTGCAACGCGTGTGGATGGTGGATTGGATGGAGCAACATGACGGTCGTCCGGCCTCTATACGGATTTATCTCAAGGGCGGAAAAGGAGAACTCGCCCTTTCGTGGCCTGTTTTTACTGGCTTGAAAGCCTACGCTCTTCGTTGGTCAAAGGTGACCGATTCCTTGGCCAACGCTTTAAACCGAGGGTTTACAAACCTTGAAATCTTGACTCAAAACCATGGTCAAGACGGAAAGGAACCATGCCTTACTGAAGAGCAAGAAGAACACCATGCAAAGTCTATCAATGACTAAGAAACTTCTCCAGCAGTTGGCCGACCCGACACAATCCAACCAGGCACTGCTTGCCATAATGTTGAAGGGCAATGAGGGGGTTCATGCGCTTGCTGAATATCTTCGTACCTCGAAGCCATCCAGCTTACCCGAAGCAAGATTGTTGGCTGTCGAAGGCCTGAGTACCCTCAAAGGACCGGAGGCCTTTAGCGCTCTAGTCTACGTCGCCGGCGAACGATTAGACGAGATTCCTGATCCTGTCATTCGTTTAGCCGAGGAAACCGTTGCGAGTCGGGCAGCCGAAGCGTTGGGGGATTTCCCAGGTCCCCTTGCTCGGGATGTATTGCTCGAACTTGCAAAAGGCAAGCATTTGATTGGTGTCGCAGAGGCATTTGCAAAGGCTTGGGACGTGCGTGCCGTTTCGTACCTTGTTTCCTGGCTTGGAGATGACTTCGTTGCGGAAGCCGCAGGCCGAGCGCTCCGGCGTGGTGGGCGCTCAGCATTTTCCACCCTTATCGACTCACTGCGCGAGGAACGTGGTGCACAGGAAATTGAATCGAGGATGAGCCGAAGGCGCCGCCGTGCCCGCATTCTTGAAATACTGGACGAGCTCATACTTCCTGATGAGATACACCTGATTGAGGACCTGCTCGACGATCCTTTCGAGATGGTCAGACTTAACACCGCCCGGATGATCCTCAGCAAGGGGTCCGCCGCACAACAGAATCGGGCTTTTCATGTTGCTCTCTCGCTCCTCGATTCCACAACGCGTGTGCTCCGTGCACAGTGTGAGGAAATTCTCCAAGAGCACTTTGCAGTAGGGCATTCTCTGATCGAACAAGAAATCGAGCGACGGGAAAACCTACGAGAATTGCCAAAGCAGTTTTTCCCACGAGAGAGCACACTAAGGATCCTGCTTAGAATCCAAAGGAAGGGCAGACAAATAATGGAGGCGCAGCGGTGAAAGCGAGCGCGGCGGCCGCCACCAAAGTTGTTCTTCGGCCAGAGCCACCATGGCTCAACCGGAATGTTTTGGGAATGGGTATAGCGAGCCTCCTTTCGGATGCAGGACACGAAATGGCGACTGCTGTGCTCCCGGGATTTCTTGCGGCATTGGGTGTTTCGGCTGCCGCCTTGGGCTTTATTGAGGGCGTCGCCGATTCAATATCCAGTGCTGCGAAATTGTGGTCTGGCTGGCTCTCCGACCGCTCGGGCCATCGGAAGCCTCTCGCAGTGGAAGGCTATTTTCTTACGGGCTTTTCGAAGGCTCTCTTTGCCTTCGCTCACGGATGGCCTTTAGTTCTTGTCGGACGAGCCTTGGGCTGGTTTGGGCGAGGAATTCGCGGCCCTCTCAGGGATGCCCTGCTGGCTGAGTCCGTACCCGTCGAGTCGCGGGGGAAAGCCTTCGGATTTCATCGGACTGGAGATACGCTGGGCGCTATTATAGGGCCGATTGTATCAGTATGGTTGATCGCTCATTATCACTCAAACTTCCCAGACCCCTCAGCACCCTTTAGGAGGGTCTTTCTCCTGACATTGATTCCGGGTATCGGCTCTGGGATTGCATTTGCATATTTCGTGTCCGAAAAACGGAGTTCGCCTGCGCAGATCCAGTTTTGGGCGTCCGTAAGGTCGCTCCCATGTTCCTACCGCCGATTTCTGTGGGGTTGTGGAATTTTCGGATTGGGCGACTATGCCCGGACCATGATAATTCTCGCGGCCACGCAGTTACTCAGTCCAACCTATGGCCTTAGGGCAGCGGCCCAGTTAGCCGCAATTTTCTATGTGGGCCACAACGTATTCTACGCCGGCTACTCTTACCCGATCGGCGCATTATCCGATCGGCTGGGGCGCCGTGGGTTACTCGCGGGCGGCTATCTTGCCGGAGCATTATCTTCACTAGGGTTCGTCGCGGCATTTGTCTGGAAGCTCAACGTCGTAGTTTTCCTCCTGGCCATGTTCGGCCTGGCAGGATTGTCGATGGCTGTGGAGGATTCCCTAGAAGCCGCGATGACAGCAGATTTGGTCCAAGAAAAACTTCGCGGTACAGCCTATGGAGTATTAGGGACAATCAACGGGATCGGAGACCTGGCATCCAGTGCCATGGTTGGTATTCTGTGGACAGCATTTTCGCCAACCGTGGCTTTTCTATACGCCACAGTACTCATGGCTCTAGGCTCCATCGTCATTTGTTGTTCGAGCCCGGAGAAATGAGAAATCGTACCGCTGTCAAACCCAGTGCTGGGCAGTTCAATGAAGGTTTAAGCCGACCGGAAGATCGAAAAAGCAAGGGGGGAAGGCCATTTCATGCAAAACAAAAGTGACCTGCGACCGCTGACTGGAACCAGGTTCGCAACAATGCCGCCCATGGTCTTCGGTCGAGAGAATGAAGCTCGCCGCTTAACAGAAGCCATTCTGAAGGGGGAGACCCGGATAATTTTTGGCCCTTCCGGAATTGGGAAAACCCTATTAGTCCAAAAGGTCATACGCGAGCTTTCGCCAGTGTTTTCAAATCGCTGCCTCTACGTTGGGACATTCAAAGACTTACAGGACCTACTGCGCCAACTCATTTTCATGCTTTACGACTTGAAGGATTCGAACTTGCGTCAGCAACTTCATTCCGAAGGGGTCACAGTACTGAGTTTTTCGAACTGGCTAAAGTCCCTTCCGAGCCCGAATCTGAGAGGCACTCTGTACCGTACAGTGGAACGGGGTGATTACCGAATATTTATCGACCATATTCCCCCACTTAGCCATCCAGTAGCCAAAATAATCAAGGAACTATTTTGGATGCGTAATGCCCCCGTCTATCTGTTATTTCATGACGAAGTCTTTCAGCACCTCTACCGATTCAATCATTTCTTCCATTTAGGCGACCGTGAACGAATAAGCTTGCAACCTCTTCAAGCCGAAGCTGCCTCACAGCTTCTCGAATCGTGCATTGAGCGATTCGGGCTTTCACACTTGGACCTCTCGGCCTTTCGGGAGGAAGTGCTGGAATTAAGCAAACAAGTCCCTGGAGCCATTGTAAAGATGTGTGCATTGGCGGCCGATCCCCGCTATCAATACGGATCCCAAGTCAAAGTAAGGTCTATTTACATTGATTATCTGATGAGCGGGCATGGCATACGCATGCAGGAATCATCGAGAGGACGTATATCACAATAAGGGGGCGATCATTGTTGGGAAACGTGGGTATCACTGCCCGTTCAGCAGAACAGGAATCGGGTGATGCCTTGCTGATATGGAAATAACCAGGTCTGTTGTATTAATCAGTTTGGGGGCTGTTGTGGGTGCCAATCTTCGCTACTTCGTAAGTGGCTGGTTGGCGCGCCACGTCACTGCTTCTTTTCCATATGGTACGCTCGCAGTAAATACAACTGGCAGTTTTATCTTGGCATTCTTCTTAGTTTGGACAACTGAGCGTGTATTAGCCTCTCCGCAATGGCGCCTGCTTGTCGCTGTTGGTTTTTGTGGTGCATACACCACTTTTTCGAGCTACATATTCGAGACGTTTGCAATGATGGAGCAGGGCCGACTGTGGGACGCAGGAATCAATTTCCTCGCCAACAATACCCTTTGCTTTGTCTGTACAATCTTGGGAGCCGCATTAGCGAGGGCAATTTAATGAGTACGAACAGAACGCTGCTCGTCAGCGTTTATCTGAACGAAGCGGATAAATGGGAACACCGGCCCCTCGACCTAGAAATTCTCAAGTTTCTATTCGACTCGGGGTGTGCTGGCGGCACTGTGCTTCGGGGGTTAGCCGGCTATACGAAGGGGGGCGGGATCGTTACGACGTCCCTCGTCGATGTGGGGAGCAAACTACCTGTTGTCGTCCAGTTTGTGGAAAGGTCTACAAAGGTAGACGAGGTTATGCCCACATTACGGCGAATGGCCGGAATGCGCCTCATTACAGTCCAGGAAGTGCAGGTGATTGCTCCCGAAGGCCTGCCTTGAGTCTAATAGGACGTTACGTTGGGTCAACCACTTCTCTTTGTGGGAATACACATCGGGGATGACAAAATATAGTGACAACTCTCGGTTTTGTGTTAATCGCTCGAGCATAGAGAATCCAAAACGAGTCGGACGGGATTTTGTCGCTCTGGAACAGCGGCGGTTGCGCGCCGCGCGCCTGCTCTCGCAGGGCATGAGCCAAGCTGAAGTTGCGCGGCAAGTCGGTGCCCATCCCCCGTCCGTGAGTCGCTAGGCGGAGGAACTGAAGACCAAGGGCTTGGCGGGATTAAAGCGCGCGGGCCGTGCCGGACGCAAGCCTCGCTTGGACGAAGACCAGGTGAAGCAAATCGAGCAAATGCTCCGCCAGGGGCCCGAGGCCTTCGGGTATACCGCCGCGCTCTGGACGGCGCAGCGGGCTCGCGACGTGATCGTGCAGCAGTGCGGGGTGAAGTTCTGCCCCTCACACGTTTGGTGGCTCTTGAGGCAGATGGGTTGGAGCTGCCAGCGTTCCGCCGGGCGGCGTGGGGTTGGGAGAAATTAAAAAAAATGCCCAAAAACAAGGCCGCACCATCATCTTCATGAACGGGAGCGGAATTTGATCCCCTGGAAATACCGCCCTTCCTCGCAGTAGCTTACCTTCTGCCTTCCTCTCTCACTACTCACGCACCTCAGCAGTACCAACAGGCTCTGCAGATCCAAACTGAGTCAATGTCGCAATATCTCGTCTGATTGAATCAGTGTCTTCTACTCCTACCTTTGGCGAACCCGTTAATCGCTCGATTAGTGCGCGATAACCATCGGCGTGGGCATCAAATTGACGATGAAGCTCAGCCAAGGTCCTTCGGGTCCATGACTGCATCATCCTCCCATACCGCTCAAATGCCTTATCAACATTCGCGCCAATTTGGCGCCGCAGCTTCTGCTCGATTCGTCGGCTCATAAATGCCTTGCCAAGGAAGGCCAAGAAATCTCGCTGTAGAGTAATCTCCAGCTCTCCTGAGTCCAGTCTCGGCATTTCCTTGACAACCGAGGCAAGGTCTTCCTCGCGCGGGGCGTCCTTCACCTCCAAGGCGCCCGCGGCCGCGGTTAGGGCATAGGAAAGATCCCGAGCAAGTTCATGCATTCTACGGAAAATCTGAGTTGCCGCCTCGGTTGCAATCCCTGCGAGCGACCGGAAAACGGTTTCGTGTGGGTCCCCCGTCTTTGTAGTTCCGTTCGACCAAGCCTCCGCAATCTCGCCCGCAGCGCGAGACAAGCCAATCCATCCCAGGGTCCGTATTTCATCACCTGCTCGCAGACTCCAGGTATTGACTTCCTCGAACTTACCAACCGCTGTGCGCAAATGAGTCTCTGCGGTCTTGAGATGATCTTTCTCTCTCTTAGGGCCCTTTCGGATTGTCTCTAGTCGAACCTTTAGTGCGGCCGCCACAGCATCACGTAATCCACCTGTCTTTCGACATATGGAGCGTTGTGCCATTTCCTGATGGCGTTCGCATAGAGGCTGGATTTCGTTTGTAAACCACGTGTCGAGTAGGAATGAATAGTCCGTCTTGGTACTGACCGGAAAAACAGGAACCTTCAGCCCAAGTTGCGAGCTGATATGGCTCGCAATATATTCCGTGGAACGGCTACGATCTTCAGCGCTCAAAAGGTCAGATTTGCTCAAGAGGACGAAGGCGGGTATGGCCGCTTCATACAGGCTTTGCACAGTTGAAAGGTCTTCCTGGGTCAGTGTTGAACCCGCATCCACCAAAACCACGCCTAGATCACACTGCGGTAGATATGCCAAGGTCTCGGCTGCGCCGGAAGTTGCCAATGAGCCCAAGCCTGGTGTGTCAATGAAGATCACGCCCTCCTGCAAACGCCTGGAGGGCAGTTCCACCAGAATACGCGTCACATGTTTCGCGTTGCCGGTATTGTACTGCTCGCTTACAAATTCCCGCAGTCGGGAAATTTCCAGGATTTCCGGCTGTGTGTCCAAAAAGGAGACCGTTAGTTTCGGTTCTGCACCGTGAAGAATTCTCGTGGGAATCGCGGTGATAGGATTCACCCCAACCGGTAAGACATCTTTTTCCAGGATGTAGTTCAGAAGCGAAGACTTCCCGGAACTCACACGACCGAAAACGGCGATTTGAAAACTCTTTGACTCAACTTTGTCCAAAATCACTGACAATGCAGACCTGAACTCAACCAGACCACGCTCACCCACAACTCGCTCCGGAACCTTCAGGAGTTCCACCTCGTCTCCCGTACCCTCCAGTTTCTCCAGGCGCTTTGCCAAATCCTGTTGAAGGTCCTGCGTTAAGTATCGGCTCAGCTTTTTCACCAAGCTTCGCATTTCCTCAACGAGACCAGAGATCTCCGGAATGAGTGATTCGGGGACATCACCGTATCCTCGCATCGCCGTTGGGCGACATTCATCGAACGCTATGTCAGCGAACTCCAGGTTTACACGAATAGCGTGATTAGCACCCACCCGAGGCCCGGGCGGAGAGACTCCCTGGCTCTTCAGGACCTGAATCATTTGTGCGCGTATCAGCGCGATGTAATCCTGGACCACTTTAATCTGCACCGGCAGCAGGTCAGGTCGGTATCTCGGAAAGGGCGATTTTGAATTTGAGCTGAACAGAATCCCCTCGACGTCCGACAAAAGGTTGTCTACATACTTGAAGCTTGTGAGGAGGTGGAGTCTGTGAGACCAGTTGAGGGAATAATTGGAGTCCATACCTCTTCCTCCTTTAGACGAAGAGACATACTTGAACGCGGGGTACAAGCCGGAAGGCGGGATTCTAAAAACCCTGCGCAAAATTACCCCGGCAGGAGTCATCTTCCCCGTAAGGGGCGGTTAGCGGCGAACTCCAACGCCTGATCTTATTATCACGCCTTGAGCAGGTCGGGTCAATACTGGCAAAGGTGTAGTTCAGGTTTCAGGACACCTTCCATAATGGTCTGTAATCGGAGAATCGGGCGTAATTCCCACGTGGTTTTCGAACTCTAGACCCGCGAATGCGGTATAATTGCGTTGGCGATGGGGTTCGCCAACGCAACCGTCTCTCCGACCGAGGCTGATAACTCCTACAAAATTAAACCAGGCTTGAAGGGTATGCTCTCCATTGCACGCCAATGTCGTCTGCAATGGAACGTTCTTTCGAGCCAATTGTCCAGACGGTGCGGCCGGGACTGGGGATTCTAATGACTGATCTCGTGGATGAACCTCATCACTCCGCTCGATATGCTGAGCAACTTCTCCTGCCCTCCCTCTACCATAAGAGTGCCACCCACTGCCCGGTTCTTGGTCCATGTCCCAGATACCTTTTTGAGAATCATGCGGGATGAATCAACGATGTAAATGGAGTGCAGGGAGAGTGATGTTAGGGAAGAACAACATGACGACATCCCAGAATGGATTTAATTCCTCGCAGGATTTGGAAGTTAATCAGGAAAGTGGCTGCCTAATCTGTGCCGCGCTGAAGAAGTTTCAATCGGATTGCCTCGAGAAAATGTGCGATCAGAAGCCCCGATGCCTGTGCAGCATACATACTTGGCTCGTTGCGAAATCTGTGGACGCGGAAATCGCTGCTGATACCTTGTTGCGGGTATTGGACGACGCATTGCAAGGAAAATCTTATGGGTTCAGTTGCGAGATTTGTTCCTCGCTCGAGGAGCGTGAGCAGTTGGAGGCAGATGAATTCCTGACGCGGCTGCAAACTCCAGCTTATCAGGCATCATTCCGCGAGCACGGAGGATTGTGCATTCCCCACGCCCGCAGGCTCTTTGATCAAGCCCCGAAAGAACTTCGCGAAATCATCGTTTTCTCTGTTAAAAGAGAAACGGGAGCCCTTCGGGCAAATCTTATGGTTCTTTTAGACAGCGCTCGCGTCGGAATGCAGACTCACCCGGGCGTCCTAGGCAGGGTAGCTGAGCATCTCGTAGGGAAGCGCGGATTGCAAATCAGATTGTAGCGATCTCGGTGAATCAAACAATAGTAGCTTGCTGTGCTCAGTCAGCCCTGTTGCTCTTTGTGTGAATCTCAATACTTACCCGGGTGCAGGGGATTTTTCGGCGCTGGGCAATGCCTTGCTCTTATGGATCCTTTTGATCTGAACATCAGAGATGGCTATCAGACCAGTGTCCATCATTTCTTCCACGACGGAGGCCAGGCGCTCAATGTTTTCAGTGGAGTCAACTACGGTTACGATTATCGGAAGTTCGTGTGTGAAGAGATGCGAACGATGAATCTGCGCCTTCTCGCCAAATCCCTCAAATCCCCTAAGTACGGTCGTTCCCGCAATCCTTAGCTCCAAGCACTTTTCGACGATGGCTTCGTAAAGCAGCTTGCCTTTGTATCGATGGTGCTCTGAAAAATGCAGGCGCATCAATTTAGCCGGTTGGTAGGCTGACATTTGCTCCTCCCTGAGGCTGACCTCTGACCAATCGGGTGAACTCCACATCCGAAACGACAATGAGCGCGTCTTCGACCATTTCCTCGATGGCCTCCGCACCCTTGCTTATCTTCTCTTCACTGTCGATGACCG
>JASHSC010000557.1 GCA_030036915.1 Terriglobia bacterium | reverse complement strand
GTGGGCCGCCGGGCTTCGCTGATGGTGCTGGGTTCGTTGCTTATCGTTCCCGCGCATCTCATGCTGGGTCTGACGCGCATCTCACCGATTCTCGCGATGATTGTGCTGGGCGCGGCATTCGTTCTTGTGCCCGCTTGCATCTGGCCGAGTGTGCCGCTCATTGTGGACGCGCGCCGCGTGGGCACGGCGTTCGGCGTGATGACCGCCATCCAAAACCTTGGACTCGCAACCTTCCCCATCGCCAGCGGCGCCCTGCGCGACGCAACGCACGGCTATACTGCGAGCCAGGTTATGTTTGCTGCGCTTGGATTCCTGGGTCTGATTTTTTCGGTTTTGCTTCTCCGCGCCGACCACCGCGAAGGCGGGAGCTTGGAGCGGGCGAAGTAGGTCTGATCGGCCGGGTAAAGTCACCTACTGATTCAAGAGATTTGTAAACTCGTCAGGCGTGATCTCAATCTCGCGAAGGATTTCGCGGATCAGAGGCCTGGCAAGGTCCCTGCCTGGATGATTGGGAACAGTGGTAGTTTGGCCGTCAGGATGACGATAAAAAACGTGGCTGCCTTTTTGACGAACCACCTCAAAACCAAGCTGCAAAAGAACCCTCTCAAGTTGTCGAAATCCCACAATCGGGAGGCGACTCACACCGCCACCTCAATTTGCTGCAACCCCACGAAGTGCGGGAGATCTTCAAGCGAACCCTTAAATTCTTCAAGGCACAACTCCAGGACCTCTTTGAGGTTCTTCTGAAGCTCGTCCAAGCTTGCGCCCTGCGTGTGCGCCCCGGGTATGCCCGGGACAGTTGCCACATAAAGCTTCGTTTCGGGATCCCATTCAACGTAAGCCGAAAATGTCCTCATGCGCGATTCCTTTGTTACATCTTACACTTTAACTTTCGACATTTGTCGGTTACTGCCCCAACAATTGCAAAAACCTCCCCACCGTCTCAATGCCGCGGTAGAAATTGGGAATATGGAATTTCTCATTGGGGGCGTGGAGATTATCGTCAGGCAGGCCGAAGCCCATCATCACGCTGGGCGCATTGAGAAATTTCTGGAACGTACCGACCACGGGAATTGACCCGCCGGAACGCATGTAGACGGTCTTTTTCTTGAAGACCTGCTCCAGTGCCTCAGCGCCGGCGGCAATCCAGCGGCTTTCGGTGCTCACCACGGAGGCGGGTGCGGAACTCAGAATGCGCACCGCGGTTTCAATTCCCTTGGGTGTAATCTTTTTCATGTACTTTGTGTATGCTTTGATGATTTCCTTGGGATTCATGTCGGGCACCAGGCGCATGCTCACCTTGGCGGTGGCGACGGCGGGGATGACGGTCTTGGCGCCCTCGCCGGTAAAGCCTCCGCGAAAGCCGTGGACTTCCAGTGTGGGCCGCGACCACAGCCGCTCCAGCACGCTGTAACCTTTTTCGCCCACCAGCGCCGTGGTGCCGATTTCTTTCTTCATGAACGCCTTCTCGTCAAAGGGCAGCTTCTTCCAACTCTTCAATTCCGCCTTCGTGGGCTCCTTCACGCGCTTATAGAAGCCGGGAATCAGGATTTTGCCTTTCGGCCCTTTGAGCAGGGTGATCATCTCGGCCAGCGCTTGCATGGGATTGGGTGCTGCGCCGCCGTACATTCCCGAGTGCAGATCGTGGGCTGCCGCGCGCGCTTCAATTTCCGTGTAAACCAGGCCGCGCAGGCCGGTAGTGATGGTGGGCAGATCCGGCGCAAACAGTTCCGTGTCGCACACCAGCGCGGCGTCGCATTTCAGCTTGTCGGGATTCGCCTCAACGAATTCGTCAATGTGCTCGCCGCCTACTTCCTCCTCGCCTTCGATCAGGAATTTGATGTTCAGCGGCGGCTTGCCTTCGGTCTTAAAGAATCCTTCCACGGCTTTCACCAGCAGATAGACCTGCCCCTTGTCATCCACCGCTCCGCGCGCATAAATGTTGTCGTTGCGGATGGCGGGCTCGAAAGGCGGGGAAGTCCACTCATTCAGCGGGTCGGCGGGCTGCACGTCGTAGTGGCCGTAGATCAGCAGCGTGGGCTTGCCAGGCGCTTCCAGCCACTCGGCGTAGACAAGCGGGTGTTGCTTCTCCTTGCCGGCGATGATTTCCACGTTCTTCATGCCCATAGTGCGGAATTCGTTGGCCAGGAATTCCGCCGCGCGCTGGATGTCCGGCTGGTGCTCGGGCAGCGTGCTGATGCTGGGAATGCGCAAGAGGTCAAGCAGCCCTTGCAGGTGCGCTTCACGATTGGCGTGGTAGTAGTCGAAGAGTGCGGTGCTCATAAATCCTCCATTCAGAGATGGCGATTGGAAGGGTGGGGCTTCAGCCCCGCCGTCACTAGTGCCGCGATGAAGCGGGTCTTTAGGCCCTGAAGTAATGCCGCTTCAGGGGCTAAAGCCCCGACGACGGGTCTGTCCTCAACGGCGGGGCTGAAGCCCCACCCTTCCGTTGCGGTGGCAGCAAGTTCCAGCGACCGGCAATGCCTCTGCGGCTTCCCGCAGGCGGATTGCCCGGTCATGGGCTCCTTTGCGAAAGGGAAGTCTACACTCCGGATTTCTCGGCGTCAATTTGAGTGGCGAGGAACGCCCGAAAAAGATTCACCACAGAGACCACAGAGAGCCACAGGGAATTCTCGCCGTACTTTCCTCTGTGTCCCTCCGTGACCTCTGTGGTGAGAAGTCTTTTCAGGCCTACCAATGAAAAATATCGCTCCGTACATTCAGGGCCAAGCCCACATGCTTATTCATATTGATAAACACTAACCTTCTCGACGCTGATCCGCTGTGAGGGAAATCTCCAGTTTTTGCCCTGATTGTTTTCGTCGCCGTTCAGCCGTCGGCCGGGCACCCAGGCTCCTTCGGAAAATGTCCCTTCGTCGACGGCTCCGATTCCTACGTGAACCGAGGGGGAATCCTTGCGACTGAAGGTCACCATGAAGCCGCGGCCCGCACCGAGGAATTCTCCGGGACCGATCGTGATGATCAGCCCTGCGGCGCTCTTCGCCTCCGACCCGAAAAGCTCATCTAGGCGCACTTGGAGCTGGTAGCCATCCAGATCGACGTTAGTCTGTGGGTGATCCTGGTCGAGCAGAAACCCGGTCAATTCGTCTTTGCCTTCGTGTTCAAGGATGATGGGCGCGAGGTCTTGCAGCACTTTGTAGCTTTTGCCCAATTCGTTGTTGGGGTCGGCCTCCGTCAAGGGCGGTGGAGTCTCCCGGGGCGGAATATCAATCCCGAAAGGAGAAAAGCCAATCGTCTCACGCGCCCCTACGGCGTAGAAAACGTTTTCGCCGCCCAGCGTGCCTCCGCGCGTTTCAGGAATGAACATGGGATTTCCCTCGCGATTGTAGCGGTCGCACCACTCGGCGAAATTCTTCGCATAGATGTCCGGCGAGTAGATGTCGATTGACGATCCTGCGGCCTTCCACAAGTCCATTACCTCGGGCAGAGGGCCGCCGCTTGGGTATTGGCCCGGAACGGCATTAGGCCCCGCAAGCCAGGTATTCACGTAATAGGGAATGGGATATTCGGCCTTGCCGGCCGCCGCGACCTGCTGGATGTAGTGCCCATAGTTCCACGCCATGAAGATTTTGTCCGTTCCCGCGCCTGGTCCAAAAACCTCTTCCCACGTTCCGGTGGTCTTTGCGCCCGCAGCTTCCCACACCTGCCGGAATTCCGGAATCAGCGTGTCGCGGTGCTGCTGCATATAATTTAACAACTGTGCTGGAACCTGCCCGCTGAAGGCTTGATTCGCGGCAGGCGAGCGGTCGCGCGAATCGCCCAGCACTCCCACTTCATTCTCCACCTGCATCATCAGCACAGTGTGAACGTCGCCATCCACCTCGCGAATGTGGCGCATCGTGGCGGCGAAAGCGCGCGCATCCGCCTTCATGGTTTCCTGCGAGAGGGGGCTCAAAATTTCCACCGCGCCTGCCTCCTTTTCAATAACGCGCGGGAAGCGCTTCGTATCCTGCTTCACCCAAATGGGAGCGTAGCTTGACATGCCGTTCTTCCAGCTCGCGAGCCACAAGAAGACGAGGTGAAGGCGGTTCTCGCGCGCATCGCGAATCAGGCCATCCACGAGCGAGAAATCAAACTGCCCCTCGCGCGGCTCGATTAATTCCCATGATAGCGGCGTGAGCACCGTATTGAGCGGAATCGCCGCAAGCTCCGGCCAGATGGGCCGCATGTAATCAAGGTTTGACGAGCTTGAGTTGTGCAGCTCCGCGCCGAGGATGAGATACGGCTTCCCATCCACGACCAGTTGTGTCGCTGTGCCGTATTTTTCCAGGTGGGGGATGCCACGGTTTTGGGCTTGGACCGGTTTTGTGAGGAAGAAGACCAGGATGACGGGAATCAAGATGCTGTGCTTCATGGCGGATACCTCAAGTGTTGGATTGCGGTTTCTAACCGTGCGAACCATACACCAGATTGAGTCGCGAAAGGTGAATCTTTGGTTGCATAGCCGACCCTCCTGATTCAGGGGCGCTCGTCGCCAGACGAACGGGGCGGTCTGCCAATGCTACTTCCCATTTTCCCGCGTCAGTCGGTAAAACCCCAACTGTGCATCACCATGGCGCAGCAGGCGGGTGCGGTGGAGGTCCAGATAGTTTTCCTCTAATTCCACGTGCCGTGGGTGCTCGGCGATCACGATGGAATCCGGCCCGATCAGCGGCCCGCGCGCCAAGCGCCGCAGGGTGTGATGATACTCCCGAATTTCCTCGTACGGTGGGTCGATGAAGACGATGTCAAAGCGCTCGCTCTCGCCTTCCAATCGCTCCAGCCCTTTCAGCACGTCGCAATTCAGCAGTGCGTAGCCGGAGTCAATCTTCAGGGCTGCGAGATTCTGGCGAATCAATTGCGCTGCGGGGCGGTGGTGCTCAATAAAGACCACGTCGCGTGCGCCGCGGCTGATGGCTTCAATGCCCACGG
This sequence comes from Terriglobia bacterium, assembly GCA_030036915.1. Classification (GTDB taxonomy): domain Bacteria; phylum Acidobacteriota; class Terriglobia; order UBA7540; family UBA7540; genus Bog-366. The sequence goes on along the minus strand of JASHSC010000557.1, from coordinate 1,357 downwards.
CGCCTGTGCCTGCGTAGGCGTCCAGAAACGCTGCGCCGCGCACTCGCGGGCCAAGCACGTCGAACAGCGTCTCGCGCATCTGGTCGGAAGTGGGGCGCAGATTTTCACCCTTAAGCGAGCGCAAGTGAAGACCGCGGTATGTGCCGGAGATGATTCTCATTATTGGTCCATTTGTTCATTGAACCATTGATTCATTTGGGAGTGCGGCTATTTGCCCCATGAGACTCAAATTAACGCGGTACGGCTTTCAATGAATCAATGATCCAATGAAAAAATCAATCAATTAAGCTACGCTCGCCAAGCCGTATCTCCTCGGCCACTCGTTGCGAAGATAAGCGACGAAATCCTGCAATTCTTTCGGCGACGGTGGATTGGCTACAAAGTCTGCCGCCTCGCGTTTCGCCCACTCCAGAATTTCCTGGTCGCGCAGCAGGTTGGCGACGCGAAAAGCGGGAATTCCCCACTGGCGCGTGCCGAAGAATTCTCCCGGGCCGCGCAGCTTCAAGTCGATTTCGGCGATGCGGAATCCGTCGGTGGTTGCGGCCATGGTGTCCAGCCGTTCCTGCGAGACCTCACTGCGCTTCTCGCCTGCCATCAGAATGCAATGCGATTTCTTGGTGCCGCGCCCAATTCGCCCGCGAAGCTGGTGGAGCTGCGAAAGGCCGAAGCGGTCGGCGTGCTCGATGAGCATGACGGTGGCATTGGGCACGTCTACGCCCACTTCCACAACCGTGGTCGCGACCAGAATCTTAACGTCGCCGCGCTTGAAGCGCTGCATCACATCTTCCTTTTCGGCGCTTGCCAAGCGGCCATGCAGCAAGCCGACGCGGAATTCCGGAAAGACCACGCGCGCGAGCTGTTCGTACATGCGGACGGCGGGCTTCAGGTCGAGTTTCCCCCCCTCTTCGATCACCGGGCACACCACGTAGGCCTGCTCGCCGCGGCGCACCTTCTCACGCAGAAATTTGTAGGCGCGCTCGCGATCGCTCTCCTCGATGACGCGAGTCACGATGGGCGTGCGATGCGGCGGCAGTTCATCAATCACGGAAAAATCCAGATCGCCGTACAGGGTCAGAGCAAGGGTGCGCGGAATGGGCGTGGCGGTCATCACCAGCACGTCCGCCAGTAAGTCGGGATGACGGCCCTTGCGCATTAACTCAGCGCGCTGCAGGACGCCGAAGCGGTGCTGCTCATCGACGATCACCAGGCCAAGGCGGGCGAAATTCACATCCTCCTCAATGAGCGCGTGCGTGCCGATGGCGAGATTCACCTTGCCCGCCGCGAGGTCGCGCTTGATTGCGGCTTTCTCCGCCGCCTTGCGCGCGCTGATCAGCAGTTCGACGCGATAATCGAGCGG
>JASHSC010000556.1 GCA_030036915.1 Terriglobia bacterium | reverse complement strand
TACTACCAGCGCGGGCTGGCCGAGGTAAAAAGCGGCCAGGACTCCGCCGCAGTTGCTGATTTCGAGAAATCCATCGAGCTCGATCCGGATCGCCTTGAAACGCGGAGCGCCCTGGACACGATTCTTTTTAAGCAGGGTAAGTGGTCAATTTCGGTTCAATACTGGACCGAATACATCCTGCTTCATCCCAATGATGGTCACGGATTCTGCCAGCGTGGGGCCGCGTACTCGTGGCTCCATGACGAGGCGGAGATGCGCGCCGACGTCGAAAAGGCTTGCAGCCTGGGCGATCAGGAATGCTGCAAAATCGTCCATGCCCATGAAACTTCGTCGCGCCCGGTTGTTCCTCCGGCTCGCTCCGGCGGCAAACAGATTCCGCTCAGCGTATGGATAATCCTTGCGCTGATGGGTGCCGTTTGGGGGATTTTCGGGTTCGTTGACATTAGCGGGGTGAAGCCCGCCACCCACCTGGGCCAGACGATGGGATGGGCAATGCCGTCTGAGCTTAAGGGGTCTCCTCCGCGGTCCGTGAGCCTAGACCTGGACAAAGCGAGGACCCTCTTTGGTGATGTCAGCTTCATGTTGGCTCCTTTCGCAGTCGCAATGCTGGCCGTGCCCCTCTTCCACTTTCCTTCGACGGCTATGGTTGAATTCTTTCTTATGGGGGTTTATATGGTCCTTGCGGCCTCACTGCCAAAATTCATCTTCATGAAGCGGGCAAAGGACCTCCTCACATATGGTGTGCCAACGCGGGGCGTCGTTATCAACTGGGTGAGGGGCAGCAGAGGCTGGAACTACTGGGTCCGCTACGAGTTCGGATTTCCGGAGACTTCTCGATCCGGCACCTTCGGGGCGCTCCAACCGGATGCCGAAGTCGGCGCGGAAGCAAACGGACCAATGGAGGATCAGCGCGGCAAATCGCTCCTTCAGCTATACCCTTCTTTGTTTTTAGGCAACGTGCCCGGGCCGAGCAGGGTTCTCACCGTTCTGGTTGATCCGGCCGACTTTGATCGGAGCGTTCTGTACGATCTCTGCCCTTTCAAAGTTGACTGACGAGCCTGTTGGGTCAGTTGGGAGGATCATTCGTGAAGAGGCGGTAGCCACGGTCAGGGCTTACCTGACCGTGGGTTGTTCCGGCCAGAACCGACCACGGGTGGGTGCCACCACGATTTAGATCCAACTGATGTTTGGTATGGTCACGACTGAGCGCCCCGCGAACCAACGGACATGGGTGCGCCAAAACACCCACTGCTTGCGTGAAATCCCCCAACTCATCGCATCCGGCATGGGGCGAGCCGCTTCGTGGTTTCCCGTAAACTGTTCTCGCCTAAATGTTTATCAATAAGTAAATAATTCCGCAGATTATGGAACTAGAATTGCTCATCGCTTGTCTCCTTTAAGGAATTCGTGTCTACGGGCGAATCCCATTTGGATTCGAGGAGGAGACAAACCATGAGCCTGCTCAAACGAAAAGTCAGCCCGGCGCAATCCGCTGCGAGCCGCGAAAACAGTTTGCGCTCCACGGGGCCGCGCACGGAGCGGGGCAAGGAGGTTTCAAGCCGCAATTCCCTCAATCCGCGCCTTTTCTCCCGGGTGGCGGGACCGGGCATGGAGGCGCTGGGCGAGCGCCCGGAGGAGTTCGAGGAGGTGCACAAACGTCTCGCCATCGCCATGGCGCCGCGCGACGCCTGGGAGGAAGCGTGGGTGCAGGACATCGCCATTCTGCGCTGGCGCCTGGAGCGCCTGCAACGGCATGAGACGGCAATGCTGGCGGAGCGCAGGCGCAAGCGAGCGGCGGAACGTAAACAGGAAACTTTGCCCGCTTCCGGCTCCGTTGACCGCGAGCTGCGGTCGATGGTTTACATGGTGGGCCTCACGGGCGTGCCGGACTCCCCATGGAAATTCCAGCAGATTCAGGAGACCCTTGTGCAACTCCGTGACGTTATCCATGCACAAATGTTCAATGAAGACGCGCTGGCATGTTTCCATATGCTCTACGGAAAGGAGCCCGGGGCCCGCGGGCTGATGTTCAAAAACCTTTTCCAGATGGTGTGCAAGCGATTCAGAGATGGGAACATCAACGAGGACGATGCGGACCAGTTTGAGCTGATCAAAATCGTGAACCAGGAAATCGATGACTATCAGAAAGCGCAGGCCCTGTACGAGGCGGATCACAAGGAGAGCGATCCCGTCCGCGAAGATGCGGAGCTTCTGCTGCCGCGCGAGAATCTCGACTCGGTAATCCGCTATGAAACCCATCTGGAGGACCAAATAGAACGCAAGCTGCGTCAGTTCTATGCCCGGCGGCGTGAAGGCGTGCTGCCTCGCGAACAATCGCTGCCGTCGCACGCCGCCGAAGCTGCGCCGGTTGATCAGCCCCGCGATGCCGGAGCGTGATTTGGGAACCGTTCATGATTGGCCCGACATCTAAACAAACTCAAGCTCTGGCCCCTGAATCGTCACGTTTGGGGCAAAACGTCCGAAAAAAACGAAGCTGGGAACATATTGAAAACAAAGACTCCCAAAACCGCTTTTTCAAAAACGAAGCTGGGAAGGTGTTGAAAATCGAGGAAACCACAATAAATTGTAGAAGCCGCGAAGGGTCGAAATTCCATTCGATATATATACACTGTCATGGCATTATAACATAGTCTATATATTATCCTTTTTTTAATCATCTATTCTAGCGATACTCGAGAAGGGCGCGCCTGCGAGTCGGCCAATGGACCCATGCCGTGGTTTGTGAGGAAATCAAAACGCGATTGCCGAATTGCCACTTCCCTTCAAAGGGATTTTATGGGACTATCTAAATTTGCGGGATCATTCACGGGTCTGTCCACCAAAAGAGCATCAGCACGGCTCGCCGAGGGGGCGGGGGAGAAGTCGCGCTTGGCCTCTGTAAAAAACCTGACCACCAAAGAGGTATTTGAGCTCGTCCGCCCGGAGCTTGCGCGAGTGGAGGAGGAATTCGGCGTGCAGACCTCCACGGGGATTCGCCCCATCGCGGAGATCGGCCAATACCTTCAGGAGGGTGGGGGAAAAAGGCTGCGGCCGGCGCTGGTGCTGTTGTCCGCCCGGATGTGCGGCTACGAGGGAATGGCCTCCATCCGTTTGGGCGCGGTGGTGGAGATGATCCACACGGCCACGCTGGTGCACGACGATGTGATTGACCAGGCGGACACGCGCCGCGGGCGACCCTCCACCAACTCCCGTTGGGGAAATCCCATGAGCGTGCTGGCCGGTGACTGGCTCTACATGCAGGCTTTCAATATTGCCCTCAGCGAGCGCAACTTTCGAATTCTCGATGTGCTGATTCGCCTCACTCAGGTGATGGTGGAAGGCGAGTTGCTCCAACTCACCTGTTCCCGCAAGCCCGACGTTTCCGAAGAGTCCTATCTCGAGCTGATCTATCGCAAAACCGCATGTTTGTTTTCCGCGTGCCTGCGACTGGGAGCGTTGCTCGGCGGCAAAAACGAAGAAGAGGAATCGCGGCTGGGTCTCTATGGCATCAACCTGGGGATGGCTTTTCAGCTCATCGACGACGTTTTGGATTTCACCTCGTCCGAGGAGGTTTTGGGCAAGCCCATTGGCAATGACGTGCGCGAAGGTAAGGTGACGTTGCCCTTGATTTACCTCCTTCAGCGATGCACTCCGGCGGAAGCCTGCAAGGTATCCAAGGTTCTCGAAGAGGGGGAATTCCAATCTTCGCGGTTTTCCGAAATCCTCGATCTGATTGACCACTACGGCACCCTGCAAGCCGCGCGGGAAAAGGCTCAGGATTATTCGGATAAGGCCCGGGGCTTTCTGGACGGCTTTCCCAATTCACCTTTCAAAGACGCGCTGAACTCACTGCCGGACTTTATTCTGGAACGGGAATCTTAAACCGGATTTCCCACCCTGCCTTTCCCGCATGAAACATCGCCATGAGACCGAGATCAAACTGGCCGTGCGGGATGCCAAGGAAATCCGCTGGCGGCTGGCAGAATTGGGATTTCGGCCGGCGCTGGCCCGCCATTTTGAGAGCAACTACCTTTTCGACTTTCCGGACCAGCGGCTGCGGAAGGCGCGCTGCCTGATTCGCGTGCGGCTCGCTGGGGATCGCGGGTTGCTGACCTATAAGGGCACGCCGGTGAGCTCCCGCGATTACAAGATTCGCCGCGAGATTGAAACCCACGTGGAAGACGGCCACCAGATGGGCGAAATTCTCCTCCAGTTGGGCTTGCGGCGGGTTTTTTGCTACGAGAAGTTTCGCACCATTTACGCGGCGCGGGGAAAACGCGACGTCAATGAAGCGCCGCACGTGGTGTTTGACGAAACGCCCATCGGCAACTTTCTGGAACTCGAAGGCCCGCAGCGCTGGATCGACGAGGTGGCGCGCCAACTGGGTTTTACCAGGCGGGATTACATTACCGAAAGCTACGCGACGCTTTACCGGAAGAAGTGTCAAGCGGAAGGAAAGACTCCCAAGAATATGGTTTTCCCCACACGCGAATCATGATTGGGTTCTTTCCCCGAGTGGGCTATAATGCGATTAGGGTTTTCGTCCGTCTGCCGGCAGACGGAGGAGGAGAAGAAATATGGAAGGATTATTGTCACCAACTCATCTGGTTTTCATTCTGCTGATTGTGCTGATCCTGTTCGGGCCCGGCAAGCTGCCGGAGCTCGGAAAGGGTTTGGGTAAGGGCATCCGCGAATTCAAAGATGCGATGCGCGGCGGGATGGATGGCACCTCCGATAAGAAGTAGGCAGGTGCGCCAACCTGGAAGGAGAAGAACGCATGGAAGGGTTGCTCAGCCCGACACACCTGATCTTTATTCTTCTGATTGTCCTGATTTTGTTCGGCCCCGGCAAGTTGCCCGAACTGGGTAAGGGGCTGGGCAAGGGCATTCGCGAATTCAAGAGCGCCATGCGCGGCGAAATGGATGGCTCTTCCGGCGAGAAGCCAAAGGAAGAAGCGAAAAAGGCAGAAGAGGAAAAGAAGCCAGAGGAAGTCAAGAAGTCGTAAGCCATCCCCATTTGGTGAGCCGCGTCAAAAACGTCCCACACCTTCTGATTCAGGTTTCCAGGACGAGGTCAAATGTCACAGGAACACAGGGAATTCCCGCCTGTCCCTTCAGGGCGAACCTCGCGCCGCCGATTCCTTCAGGCGGTCGCCGCCACGGCCGGACCCGCCCTCAGCCAGCCCCAACTGGGCTTATCGGATTCCGCGTCGCGTTGTACCCTGGCGATTGCGGGAACGTACAGCTCGCCGCAGGGGCCGGAAGGATCGCCGGGGCGCGGGCAGGGAATTTACGTTTTCGAGATGGATTCCGCAACCGGCGCTCTCTTGCAACGCGAGCTTATTCCCAGCGATTCGAACCCTGCCTGGCTGGCCCTCCATTCCACCGGCGCGTATCTTTATTCAGCGAATGAGGTCACCAATTTTGGCGGCGCGAATTCCGGCTCAGTCAGCGCCTATGCCGTCGACCGCGCCGGTGGCCACCTGACCTTGCTCAATACGGTAAGCTCGGAAGGCGCCGGGCCGGCCCATCTGAGCGTTCATCCGTCTGGGAAATACGTGCTCGTGGCGAACTATGCGGGAGGCACCGTGACTGTGCTTCCCATCCAGGCGAGCGGCGAACTGCTTTCCGCATGCGATGTGGTTCACCATGAAGGAATCGTTGGACCGCAGCACGCCCATAGCGCACCGCCGGGTAGCTTTGCCATCAGCGGGCACGATAAGCCCCACGCTCACATGATCGAGGCCGATCCGGCCGGACGCTTTGTGCTCGCCAGCGACCTGGGGCTCGACAGGATCATGATTTACAAATTCGATCGGGAGCGCGGCAAACTCACCCCCAACGATCCTGCCTTTCTTGCGCTTCCCCCGGGCGATGGCCCCCGCCACTTCGCATTTCATCCCAACGGCCGGTGGTTTTATTCCCTGCAAGAGGAAGGCTCAACACTTGTGGTATGTGACTACGACGCGGAGCGCGGGAGCTTGAAGGAAAAGCAAACCGTCTCGAGCCTGCCGCGGGGCTTTGCGGGAACGAATTTCACTTCCGAGGTCATGATTTCCGCGGATGGCAAGTTTCTCTACGCCGCGAATCGGCTGCACGATAGCGTGGCATGGTTTTCCATCAGCGATGCGGGCGCTCTGACTTTCGGCGGAGAAGAATGGACCCGCGGCGATTATCCCCGGAGTTTCAATATCGATCCCACGGGAAATTTCCTCTACTGCTGTAACCAGCGTGCTGACGCTATCACCATTTTCCGCGTCAACCGGCAGACGGGAGCGTTGGCGTTTACAGGGCTCTACGCACCCGTCGGCACACCTGCCAACATCGTCTTTCTCGCGTAAGCTTTTTGTAGGGAGGATACCTGGCACTGCTCAAATGACATTGCGATTTATGATATTCGGGCTTAAGATTGCGTCAGAATCCGACCAGTGGGGGTGCTTATGAAAGTGGCAGACCTCATCTACTCACGCAGCGACATCTTTTCCATTACCGAGAACCAAACCGTACATGAGGCAGCTCGCTATCTGCGCGAAAGGCAGGTGCGATCCGTGGGTGTGCTCACGCCCGGCGGAATGCTGGTGGGCGTAGTATCACAAAGCGATATATCGGACAAAGTTGCAGCGGAGAACAAGTGCCCGGCCTGGATGCGGGTCTCGGAAATCATGACTTCCCACCCGATTGTGGTTTCCCCTAGCGCCCACTTGGACGAATGCGTGCGCTTGATGGAGAAACACGGCATCTATCACCTCCCCGTGGTTGATGAAACTGAGACCTACCGCGGCATGATCTCCGCCCAGGATTTGCTGAGGGTCATCGCCTCCGATGAAAAGGCGCGCGCCGATATGCTGGAATCATTCCTCTTTTCGGGCCGCTGACGCCGTCGATGGCTCAGAATAATATTCCCGCGATGATGAGCGCCAAGCCGATGACTTGCCCTGAATGCGGGGCCGCGGTTCGCGTTGAGGATGTGCGCATCGGGCAATGTTCGAGGTGCCGGACCAAGATTCGAATCCCGCAAAAGTTTAGGACCAAAGTGAGGGTGGCGATGATTCCCACCATCCTCCTGATTGTTGCTTACGGAATGATTATTCTGCCTTCCGGGTCGCAGAGCGATGCTTTCGTCCTCATGTGCTACATCGGGACGGCGGTTTGCGGGTTTGTGTGGATGATCCTGGTCTCGAGTCTCGCCTATTGGTTAACTCCGCCCAGGATTGAGCGGGATGTTAGGGACGTGGTTAAACTCGATCTTTCATGAGGATTCGAAATAATGCCGGGGAATCATTCGACGGAGGTGTTTGGTCCGCAGGGCTTGGGGAAAAAAATGCTTTGTGTTATACGTAGAAATTGTCCGAACGGGGCTTTTATTGGCACTTGATTCAAGGGAGGGCGGTTCCCGTGCCTTGTAGCTCAAAGGAATTCCAGATTGCCGGGTCGCGGCGCTCCAACATGGCCGATTTCCGCCATCGGCGCGGCAGAAGGCCCGGCAAGTTTTTGCTGAATTTGTGCGCGGCGGCTTCAGTCTTTTTCGTTACAACCGTGACATCGCCGAGCAAGGATTCTGCAAAACTGGAATTAACGACCACGGCATTCCGCCCAGGCGGGGCGATTCCCATTCAATTTACGTGTAGTGGCGAGAATATTTCGCCGGCATTATCGTGGAGTCAGCCCCCGGCGGGCACGCAGAGCTTTGCCCTGATCGTGGATGACCCGGACGCGCCGGCGGGAACGTGGGTTCACTGGGTTGTGTATGACCTGCCGGCCTCAGCTCGGGAGTTGCCGGAGCATGTGGCGCCGGGAGAAAAAATTTCCGACAGAGGTGAGCAGGGCATCAACGATTTTTCCGAGCAGGATTATGGTGGCCCCTGCCCTCCGCCCGGCAAACCCCACCGATATTTCTTTCGGCTTTATGCCTTGGATGTGATCCTAAACCTCCATGGTCCCGCTCGACGTCAGGAAGTGGACTCAGCGATGCAGGGTCACATCCTCGCCCGGGCAGAATTGATGGGCACATTCAGGCGATGAGGGAATATTACCGAGGAGGACATTTGAAACCGTGAGTGAGGAACCCAAACCCGCGATGCCCGCGGCGGCCAATACGACGCCCGTAAAGCACGAGGACGACGCCATTTACCAGGAAGGCAGATTGGTGGCGCGAGTCATCGACCCCCAAATTCGATCGGATGCCCACGAGATCCATTTCGCCGAGGTCAATCAAAGCGACGAACTCATGCTGCCGGAAGAGTGCGAATTCCAAAAGTACAGGCTGATGATTCAGTGTATCGAGTATGCTTCCCGCATCGACAAGAATGCACCGGAAAAGGGTCGTGTGCTCCGAGGAGTGGTTGCGGAGGTACTAGGTTATCGCGAGTCGTAATCAGATTGCGGAAATACTAGGCGCTCGAGAAGGGCAGGAGTTTCCAAAGTCCGGGAGTTTTACAAACGATGCAAATGCGCTGGACGCCGCCCTTTTCATGGAGGGATGCCAAAAGGCTTTCATCAGCGTAAAGCGATTCGCGTGCGCTGCAAGTGGGGCATTGCATCATGACGCCGACCTTGACATGGTAACCGGGCCGGAGCTCCGGAATACTTATGCCCCAGATGTTTTTTCCCGGCTCCAGGTTTTCAACCCCCCAATAAGTAAACTTCAGCTCCGAGCTTTGTAATTTGGAAACCACACGAAAGATTGAATCCTCTCCGGTTGGATGGCTTAGGAGGCGGATTTCAGCATCGGGCATCAGTTGGTGGAGCATCCGAATTTTGGCCCCGTGAAGATTCACGACGAGGGTTAGAGCTTCCTCAGAAAAGTCCTTGCCCCTGAAATCAACCCCCATTACCCGGATTGGGACTGACAACGCAACCCGGCAACTTCGCCGGGACTCGAACTCCTCCATGGCCCCACCCTCCTGAGGAATAACCACCCTGATGGGTAGATGTTACCTTAGTTAGGTAGGAATTTTCCAGCGTCCTGCAAGGAAACTTCAGGAGGTATCAGTTCGCCATCAGGCGGGGTTCGGGTTGCTGGGCTTCCAGCAGACTCAGGGCCTCGGAGATTTCGTCAAGCATGGCGCGCGCACCCTTCTCGCCCGCACT
>JASHSC010000555.1 GCA_030036915.1 Terriglobia bacterium | reverse complement strand
AGGGCTATAATAATTTGAACCGATTTTTCTCCCATGAGGCTCACGCATGGCGCTCCCCGAATTCAAGAACGAACCCCTGAGCGATTTCAAAAATAGCCCTGCCCATCGCCGCCGGATGGAATATGCGCTGAACGAAATCCGCGAGGAGCTGGGCCGCGAATACCCACTGGTGATCGGCGGCGAGCGCATCAAAACGGCGGACAAGCTTCACTCCTACAATCCGAGCCATCCCGAGCGGCTGGTGGGAATATTTTCCGAGGCGGACGCGACGCTCGCGGACCGTGCGGTGAAGGCTGCCGCCGAAGCATTCAAGACCTGGAGACATACGCCCGTTCAGAAGCGCGTCGACCTGTTGCTCAAGACCTCAAAGATTCTGTTGGACCGCAAGTATTATTACGAGGCGCGCCTGGTTTATGAAGTTGGCAAGACTTGGCCGGAAGCGGATGCCGATGTGGCCGAGGCGATCGACTTCATTGAATTCTACGCTCGCGCCATGTTGCGCCTGGGGGGGCCGCAGCCGCTCACACCGGTGGCCGGCGAGAAGAACCACTTGCGTTACATTCCGCTTGGAGTGGGCATTGTGATTCCACCCTGGAATTTTCCCCTCGCCATTTTGGTGGGGATGACCGCGGCGTCAATCGTGACGGGAAACACGGTGGTGATGAAGCCTTCGAGCGACTCGCCGACCATCGCTTATAAGTTCTTCGAAGCGCTGGAGGAAGCGGGCATGCCACCGGGCGTTGTGAATTTTCTTCCCGCACCGGGCGGAGTGGTGGGAGATGCGCTGGTAGGTCACCCGCGCACGCGGTTCGTGGCCTTTACAGGATCAAAGGACGTCGGCCTGCACATCAATGAGCTGGCGGCCAAGACTGCGCCCGGACAAATCTGGGTAAAGCGCGTAATCGCGGAGATGGGCGGCAAGGACTCGATTGTAGTCGATAGCGACGTTAACCTCGATGATGCCGTGGAAGGTGTGGTCGCATCGGCCTTCGGATATCAGGGCCAGAAGTGTTCCGCGTGTTCGCGTGCGATTGTGGTAGCGCAAGTCTACGATGCATTTGTTCAGAAACTTCGACAGCGAGTGGAGCAGATTACCGTCGGCCCCTCCGAGCGGCCTGAGAATTATATGGGTCCGGTGATCAATGCGCGGGCGAAAAAAACGATCATGGAATACATCGAAGTCGGAAAGAAGGAGGGCCGCTTGATTACAGGTGGATTTGAGTCGGCGGGGAACGGGCATTTCATTCAGCCCACCGTGATCGCCGACGTTCCCCCAACGGCCCGGATCGCCCAGGAGGAAATATTCGGCCCCGTCCTGGCGGTTATTCGCGCGGAAAACTTTGAATCGGCCATGGCTATTGCCAATAACACGGATTACGGCCTCACGGGAGCCGTTTATACCCGCGACCGGCGCAAGCTGGAAAGCGCCACGGAAGAATTCTTTGTCGGAAACCTCTACCTGAATCGGAAATGCACCGGGGCACTGGTCGGAGCGCATCCCTTCGGGGGATTCAACATGTCCGGAACGGATTCCAAGGCGGGTGGAAATGACTATCTGTTGCTTTTTACGCAGGCCAAAACAATTTCAGAAAAATTGAATTTATGACTGGTTTATACGGATATGTAATGGGCCGATCGAATTTCCGAATTGAGAAGCCTTAGATTGCCCGGTCCAATCTGGTCCTTGCATTCTCCTTCAATTTTCATATAATGAAAACGCAGTGGATTTTGGCACGTCCGCCTCTTTATTTCCCAAAGTCTGACTAACGTTGAGCGTGGGGGCATGAGGAATTTGCCGAACATTGAACAAGTTGGCCCGCAAGCACGCATCCAGGCTGAACTCCTAAGTCTGGAATCTCAGAAAAGGGAATTCTGGGTTCTAATTGTCTTCGCAGGAGTAGTTCTCGTCCTCGGCGTGCTATCTTTCTTCTTCCCCCATCAATTCTGGTTCAGCGACGGGCTGCATGTCAGCTTGTCTCCACAGGTTCTTTTCGTCATCATGGTGGCGGCAGTTTTGGCTTCCCTCGCGTACGTCCGCCGCGAGCTCGAAAACCGCGCCCTCCGGCTGTCAAACCTTCAGCACTACATGTCTTCGCAGGAGGTAAAGGCCGCCAGCATGGTGGACGCCGTGACCAATGTCTTCACGCGCGGCCTGCTGCACGATCTTCTGGCGGGCGAAATTTCCCGCGCTGAGCGCACCAACCGCTCGCTGGCGCTGATCATGTGCGACCTGAACAATTTCAAGCAGGTGAATGACCGCTATGGCCACCTGATGGGCGATTACGTGCTTTCGCAGATTGCCACGATCCTGAAATCCTGCGTGCGTGGTTCCGACTGCGTGGTGCGCTACGGGGGGGATGAGTTCCTCATTCTCTTGCCGGAGACGGATGAGAAAGGCGGGGAAACGGTTCGCCAGCGGATGCATCAGCGAGTGGCGGAATGGGATGCCAGCAATCGCGTGGGTGATTTGCCGATTTCCGTCAGCCTGGGTTTGTACGTTCACGTGAACGGCCAATCACCGGATAAGGATGTGGCGGAAGCCGATGCCCGCATGTACGCGGAGAAAACCGCCGCCAAGCGCGCTGCTGTCACCAATCAGTAATGGCTGACCGCGCTCATTTCACCACCTGCCACTTTTCAAACCCGAAGTCCCAAACATCCAGGCTAAGTTTGTCGTCCTCAACCACGCCCAGAGCGTATTCGCCGCCCTCCAGGGGCTGAAGGGGTTTCAGTGTGTAGACATTCGGCGCGATTTGTTTCCGTTCCACCGGCAACGCCGTGCGATCCTCCGTTGACGTGGCATTTTTGCCGCGGCCCGTATCCACTTCCTCAACCACGCGCGATTGTTTTGTGACCTTCAAGCTTACCAGTTCCAGTTTCGCGCCCAATCCGGCCGCGGACTGCACATAGAATACCGGCAAAGGGTCATTCAGACGGATCACCGCTTTGGACCCTTCGAGGACGATGAGCGACCTGGCCTTTACGACCGGCAGCGGCACAGCCAGCATCATGGCGGCCCGCCTTTTGTCGGTGACCGCTTCGGCCTCTGACTGGGCAAGGCGCACCAGGCGCTTTTGGTCGACAGTGAAGATTCCATCATCGCCCGGTAGATGAATACCTGGAGCCACTTCGATCCCCGAGTCGGGCGGCTTGTAGAACCGCTCCTGGTCCATTTTCTTGGCATCCTCGAGGTCTTTCTTTTCGGCCGCCTTCGCGTCCTGCTCCGCGCGCTTGGTGGCATCCAAATCCACCAGCGAGGTGGGCACCTCTTCCCATTCCGAGCGCTCCACGCTGTAGTAGCGCACGCGCTCGCCTTGAACTTCGTAGCTTGAAACCAACTGAAAGCTGCCGTCTTTCATGTAGAGTTTGATCGCCGCCCCGGCGGCGCACGCCGCCAACGCGAGCAGCAGCGCAGAAGCAAAGAAACAGTTTTTCGAAGACATTGAAATCATCAACAAACCCACGCCCGGTTAGATACGCGCGAGCAGCGGTTCGCAATCCCGTCTCGGTTCCATCCTGCATTATAGACCCGTCGGGAATTCGATGCCGCGTGTGGGCGGAAGAGAAACACATTTTTCCGCCGCGCTTTCGCGTATGATGGTCGAGATGATATTTACCGTCGTGCGCAGCGCGAGGCCAGATCTTCAATTGAGTTTGCTTTTCCTGCTTGCAGGGATGAATCCTGCCGCCGCGTTTGCCCAGGTGGATTATTCCGTCCACTTTGAATTGGAAAAGCCCACCTTCCAGCTCGGGGAGCCGATTTTCTGCCGCTATGTTATTCGCAACACGGGTGGCGCCGCCTTCAGTTTTCGTTATCGCAGTCCCACGCGCAATCTGGCCACGGATTACACGCAGGACCCCCAGTTCCAAGTGAAGGATGTTGCCGGGAAGCCGCTGCCGGACGCCGGTCCACGCCCCTGCGGCAGCCCGCAGGGGACTGCGGTTTACGGTTCCGTAACGTTGCCGCCCGGAAAAGACCACACGGAGCGCTGGCTGCTCAACCAGTGGGCGCAATTTTCCGCCGCGGGCACTTACCACTTGCGCGCAGAACGCCGTCTGGCTCTGTTCCCCATCGACCCGCAAACCGAGAATCACTTGGATAAGCCCGCGGCCTTCGCCCTGGCCATTGACGAATTCAGTTTTCAAGTAGTGCCCTCCACTCCTGCGCAGGTGGAGGCGGCTTTCCACCCTTATCTCACCGCCATCGCCAATCCCAAGGATCCCGATCCTGCTGAGGCTGTCACGGTGCTCACCTCCATGCCTCAGCCTTTTTTTCTCGATCAGTTGGTCGGCATGTTGAAACCCGGAAAACCCGATCGCTGGGACCGCCGCGACGTTGTGAACGGACTGGCGCGCCTCGATACACCTGCTTCGTGGAAGGCCATTCTCAAATTGTTCCAAGAAGGCGACGCCGCCGTAGACTCCGGAAGTAAAAATGGAGATGAGGATCCACTTCGCTCCTATGCGCTGCTGGTGCTGGCGGAGAAGGGCGATTCCGCATTCCTCCCCGTGCTTTTGGAAATGCTCTCGAAAAGCGCCGAGCCCCTGCGCGGCGACATTTTGCGCGCGCT
Source organism: Terriglobia bacterium (assembly GCA_030036915.1). GTDB lineage: Bacteria > Acidobacteriota > Terriglobia > UBA7540 > UBA7540 > Bog-366. The sequence continues at coordinate 2,052 of JASHSC010000555.1, read as the reverse complement.
CGGATTCTTTCACGACGCGCAGGCCTTCCAGCCGCTGTTTGACAACCTACATTCCACACGAATGACGGACCGCATGGACGCAATTCTCGGCCTGAAGAACCTGGGGACGAAGGAAGTCGTTCCGGCGCTGCTCGCCGAACTGAACGATACCGAGGCTCCGGTGGAGCAGGTGGCGAATTTCGCGCTCGAAGGGTTGACCGGCCACGAGGAAACGCTGTCCGCCAATCCCACCCGCGAGGAATTCCAGCGCGCCGCGGTCAACTGGCACGCTTGGTGGCGCGAAAATGCCGCCACTTTTTCTCCCCCCAAGCCCGCCGCTTGTCATGATTGGTAAGGCGCGGGGAAGTTCCAAAGCATGTGGCCACGTGACGCGACAATCGATTTTTGACCTGCGTTCCGGCCGCGACGTGTAAACCGGTAGTGTCCTAATCCGTCGGGAGATATCCCTGCTCTGCCGGAGCGGCAGCCTAAGTTTGATAGTTCCGGGAGTCAGCGAGTGGTGGTTTTAATCGTATCGAACGGACCCCTCACCCATGAACTTTTCGCTCTGCCCTCTGTGCGCTCTGTGGCGAGTCACTCTTAATCTGAGTTCTTGGAACAAGCTTTCTTCGACCGCGAATTGAGGCCAGGATCAAAATTGTTATACCCTAACCTCATGCCCAAGCGTCGCAAAATCACTTCCACACTGGACGAGGCGCTATTTGCGATAAAGCCATGCAAGCTCCCTCCCTTTGAGTTTGTTCTCGACGCGCTGAGTGCTCTTGCGCCTCGCACGCGTCCCATGTTTGGCTGCCTGGCAGTCTACGTACAGGATAAAATTGTCCTCATTCTGCGGGACAAACCTCGGAGTCTCGCCGATAACGGCGTGTGGCTCGCCACCACCGTGGAGCATCACGAGAGCCTGCGCCGGGAATTCCCGCACATGCGGTCGATCAAACTCCTGGGCAAGGCGGTGACCGGCTGGCAGGTGCTGCCGGCCGATTCGCCGGATTTTGAAGAGTCCGCCCTGCGCGCCTGCGAACTCGTACTGGCCCGCGACCTGCGCATCGGCAAGGTGCCGGGAGCGCGGCAAACGAAGAAGCCTCCCCGATGTTCGGCGAAGATCCCTGCGGAAACCAGGAAATAGTCCGTGCTAAAATGCCCCGCGCAATCTGAAGCGGGCAGTTGAGCGAGCGCTGATGAAAGGCGGCTCACCACAGAGCGCACAGAGGGCCGCAGAGACAAACAAGAGGGTTTTTAAACGCCGTGCTTTTTGTGATGAAATCCTTTTGTGACCTTCATCGACTGTCCCTCACAGGGTTCGTGGTTTCCATGGCTGGCAGAATCTAACTTCTACTTGTGACAGTTTTCGAAAACGCGGAGGAAACGCGATGAAACCCGCAGGGGACCGGGTGTCAAAAAATTTGCCGGCCAAGAGAGCGAGTCTCGCTCCAATTGGGCGGACGCCTGTGGCGCTTTTGGCCGTGATGTTGGTTTCCCTGGCGGCCCAGGCACAAGTGGACCGCGGCGGCATCGCCGGAACGGTGCGGGACTCTTCCGCGCTGGTGGTGCCGGGCGCCAGCGTTATTGCCGTGCAAGATGCCAAGGGCCTCACCCGCGCCGTCAGCACGTCGCGTGCGGGAACCTATGACATTGCGGAGTTGCCGGTCGGCGTCTATACGGTAACTTTTGCCTTGACAGGTTTTCGAACGGTGAAAATCGAGAGCCTGCATGTGGCGCTGGAACATACCACCACACTCAATGTTGTTCTGGAAGCATCCGGCGCTCCGGTTCGAATTGAAGTGATGGGAAACAACCAGCAACTGGACCAGACATCCAACGCGCTGGGAGCGACCGTCGAGCGCCAGCAGGTGGAGGGGCTGCTTCTGAATGGACGCAACTGGGCCACGCTCACGGCCCTCGCTCCCCTCTCGGTCGATACGGACTATAACAGCAGCAGTAATCAACGCAGCATTCGGGTTGCCGGTCGGGGACGCGACGATAATAACTTCACCTACGACGGAATCGACGCCACGAATATCATCAACCAGGCTCAACAGCCCTATGTCCGGC
>JASHSC010000554.1 GCA_030036915.1 Terriglobia bacterium | reverse complement strand
ACGTTTCTTCACGCTGCGGCTCCTGGAGTTGGTTTGGCGGCGCGGACGGAAGCCAGGAAAATCTTGAATCCCATTTTGACATAGCGAAAATTCCTGAAAAACGTGTTGACGCTGCGGCCTTCCCTTCGCCCCACCCAGACTGTGGGAACCTGTTCGAGGCGGTAGCCTTGCTTGAGGGGCTTAACGGTTGTCTCGATGCAGATTTCGTGCATCGTGCCTTCCCATTCCAGGGCTTCGGCGATTTCCTTGCTCAGCAGTTTCAGCCCAAAGGTGAAGTCGCCGATGCGAGTCCAAAACAACACGCGGAACATTTTCTGAAAAACCCAATTCAGGACAAGTTTCAGGGGATCGTAGTTGGTGAACCCGCCCCCGGGCAGCCAGCGATTCGCAATGACGGCATCGCAGCCGGTTTCCTGTAATTTCCTCACCATGCGATCCACGGCGGCGGGCTCCGTCTCCAGGTCAGCGGCCATCAGCGCAACGTAATTCCCCGTTGCTGCTTGCATCCCTTCGCGGTAAGCCCACCCGATTCCCGGATTGTTCCTTTGCACCAGCAACTTCACGCGCCGGTCCTGCTCCGTCCACTTTCTGCAAATCGAAAATGTCTCCTCGGAGGCTTTGGGCGAGGCGACCAATAGAATTTCCCGGATGTACCCACGGTCGTTGGCAAAAAGAATTTTCATGGTCTCGTCGATCGAAAATGTCTCCGTGTACACCGTGACCACGATGGAAAGTTGAACCTCAAGATCCTGGACACTTTTCCCAGCCATAGACTTGAACCCGGTAGCGCCGCGATGGCATTTCCGCCGGGCGCCAGCCCATTCCCGCCTATTATCCACATGCGGGCGTTGACGGGGAAGTGGGAAGCCGTTAAAATCACGCTTTGGGCTCTTGCGGGAAAGGACTCCCAGTTCTCCATCCTGTTTTAAGCCCCACGACAGCACAATGAAGGGTTGGATATGAACGCGAATGATCTTCGGCCGGGCATGATCATCCGGCACAACAACGACCTGTTCACCATTTACAAAGCCGAGCACCGCACGCCGGGCAACCTGAGAGCTTTCGTGCAGGCCAAGATGCGCAACCTGCGCACCGGCTCCATGATTGATCACCGCTTCCGGTCTGAAGATCAGGTGGAGAAGGCGCTGATCGACGAAGTCGAGATGCAGTACCTTTACGCCGACGGCGATTCCTTCTACTTCATGAACACGGGAAACTACGAGCAGATTCACCTCTCGAAGGAGAGCGTGGGCGACCGCGCGGCGTACCTCGTTCCCGATGTTTTGCTCAAAGTCGCGTTCTTCGAAGGGCGTGCCGTCGATATTGAGCTTCCCGCCACGGTGGACCTGAAAGTGATTCAGACTGAGCCCGGCATCAAGGGCGGCTCAGCCACCAACGTCACCAAGCCCGCCACCATGGAAACCGGCGTGGTCGTCCAGGTGCCGCCCTTCATCGGCGAAGGCGAAGTCATCCGCGTCGACACGTCCGAAGGCAAATACGTCGAGCGCGCCGGTTGATTAGCGAAATTCCGTGGCACGGGCACCTTGCCCGTGAAATGGCACGGCCAGGATGGCCGTGCCACGATGCGCCCTCAGAACTTCTCATCCAAGGCAATATCCTCCAGAATCTTGTCAAGCTGGTCGTTTTCCTTCTGTCGCCGGGCCTGGAGATCTGCCACCTGCGTGTGGAGCGCCGCCAGCCGGTCTTCCTGCGAGTTCAACTGCTGCGTGTAGCGCTGCACCAGCGCCCGCTCTTCCGGGCTACCCTTCAGTGCCTTCATATTTTCGCGAATGCGCCCCTGGTCAGCGGTGATGGAATCCGCATCCTGGCGGCGTGACCGGATTTGTGCATCGATTCCGGATATCACGCCCTTCTGGTCGAGTACGCGCTTGAGGGCTTGGGAAATGGCCGGGGTCATGCGCTTTTCCTCGGTCAAAAGGTTGATCCAACCGGCGTCCAGGTTCGTCAATTGCACGTCGAATTCCCGGGGATGAAACTCCTCCACAGCCAATTCGCCGCTCGTTTTGGGTTCCACCTTCAGGCGGAAGCGATGGAACGAAGCCGAGGTTTCCTCCGGCTTCAGATCCTTCGCCAGGTTCCACCCGTCGCGCGCCGGGTGTTCAATGATCACATCGCGAGCGGCCGTGTCCGAATTGCTGACCGTGTATGTCCTCTTTTCGTAGTCCTCGCGCGTTACGGTCATCAGGCCCTTGGCGATGACAACGTGCGTGATGGGCCGTTCGCTGGATTCGGTCTGCGTTTTCACCTGAATGGCGGAATCCGCGGCATAGGAGATCAGCCGCTTCTCGCCCGGCCGGATGGAATCCAGCATGCCCTCACCGGCAAAAGTATTGTCGTCAAGAATGTTGAAGCTACCGGCGTCCAATTCCGTGCCACTGGTGTTGTTCAGCCAAAGAGCGCGACGCGGCGTGTCACTGTCCTCGTTCCACAGGGTGACCTTTTCCGCCTCAACGCGGGCCTGCAAAATGGGAACGAGCGCGGACTGGTTCTTCCCGATCGTGACGTTCTCTTTCAAGTTATATTCAAAGTAATCGCCGAAAGCTTTAGCTTCGGCGGCAGCCGGCTCCGACTCGACAGCTTCGCTCATGGGCGGAGGGGCGCCCGGTCCACGCCCACCGCCTCCTCCGCCACCAAATCCGCCTCCCATTCCTGGACCTGCTCCTGGTCCGCCCATGAGGTTTCCGGCGACGGGCCCCATGATAATCGCACTGGGCGCGGCGGCGGGGGGAGGCGGGGGAGGCGCGAGCGCCATCATCGCCGCCTCGTGAGTTTCGGGAGTCAGAATTTCGGCTTCGGGCAGTGGCACCGTCGGCCGCTGCACGTACATCGGCTGCGAAATGTTTTGGACAAAAGACTGAGGCGCGCCCGCCACCAGCGATAATTGCACGTCATTCCAATCCTCGCCGATCGTGTTGTCCACCACGGCCCAGCCTTGCAGCAAGGGATTCTGGGCATGGTCTTTGTCGATGAGGATGCGGTAAGTGCTTTTCCAAACGGGCACTTCGCTGATGTAGCTGACGAAGATTTCGCGCTCGCCCGCGCCCACCGCGGAGATAGTGAGGCGGCGCAAGTCTACGGCCTTGGCGGAGCCGATCAGGTTGAGGTAGCGATTCACCTCATCGCTCAGCTCGCGGTCGGCCACGCGCAGGCTTGCACCCGGCGTCAAGGCGAAGCTGCGCATATCTCCGTCATCGGTCACCAGAGTGACTTCGGTGGTTTGCACTTCTTGGTCCTTTTCCGCAAACGTCTTGATGGTTTCAACGCTCAACAACTTTCCCACGGCGCTTGCCGAGCCGCTGTGGACTTCCACGCGCGTGCCGCGCAGGGCATTCAGGAATTGCTGGCGCGAAGTGTTTTCGGCGAGCGGCAGGCGCAGCGTCTTCAGGCGCTCGGAGAGTGGCGCGACGGAATTAAAGCGCACTCCCTGAATGTGTCCGCCCCCCAGGTCAACGACGGTCAAGGATTTTAAAGCGTCGTCCAACTGTCCGGAGGTAAAATCAATGTTCAAATCCTGATTGCCGCGAACCTGCGTGGAGTGTTCAAAATATCCCACGCCGTTTTTATAGAGCACCACGCGCTTGACGGGCAATTTGCCCGCCGCTTGGGATGCATCGCCCGCGGAAGGAGACTGAGCCTTCGCCACGGTCGCTAGAGACAACATTGCCACAACAACAACCAAGATGTTTTTTCGCATGAGATCCTCCAATTCACCTCCACAGATCGCCGCAGCAATATCGAACTTGCAGGGTCCTATCCGGTGGTTATACGAGCCTGATTCGGGAGTATAAGGCGGGGTTGTACCGAGGCAAAGATATTCCCTGCAGGCGCAGCTTATTGCGATTTGGCGTACTCGGCTTTGGCATCTGCAAGCAGCCGCGTCCGCGTGCTCTGCCGCTCCAATATTCAAGCTGAGACACCGCCGGGTGGTGTCTCAGTTTGAATTTCGGAGTCGGCCCCTCACATCGTAACCAGCCGCCCATCGCTGCAGCGGCGCTCTGTGAGCGTCGCATTGTACGGGCTTGTCCGTCAGGGCAAGCCCCTGCGACGGTCGATAGACCGCTGCTACAGCAAACAGAATGCGCCAAACTTGCGGACGGGGCACCGTGGTTGTAAACTGATTTTCCGAGGCTGAATCCCGAGAGAGCGAGGTCTTTCTATGACATCTCCACTGCGCGCCCCGTGGGTCGAAAAGCGTACCGGCCCCATCGTGACGCAGATGCACTATGCCCGGCAGGGCATGATCACTGAAGAAATGGAGTTTGTAGCGAGGCGCGAAAGCCTGCCGGCGGAAACTATTCGCGACGAAGTGGCGCGCGGCCGCATGATTATTCCGGCCAACATCCGCCATGTGGAGCTGGAGCCCATGGCGATCGGCGTCGCGGCGAAGTGCAAAATCAATTCCAACATCGGCAACTCCGCCAGTGCCTCGAACATCGATCAGGAACTCGAAAAACTGCACACTTCCGTGCACTACGGCGCGGACACCGTGATGGATCTTTCCACGGGCGGCGATATCCACGAGATTCGCGAGGCCATTCTGCGCCACAGCCCCGTGCCCATCGGCACCGTGCCGATCTATGAAGCTCTGGCTCGCGTCAGTAAAGTGCGAGATCTGACGCCGCAGATCATGCTCGAGGTCATTGAGGAGCAGGCCGCCCAGGGCGTCGATTACATG
>JASHSC010000553.1 GCA_030036915.1 Terriglobia bacterium | reverse complement strand
GATCTTTTTGGGGAGGAACGCTCAGGTTCGTGTATGCCGTAACGACCAAATCCAGAAACCCATCATCGTCAGCGTCAAACAGCACGGCGCGGGTGTCGATTTCCCCCGGCTGCGGTTTGATGCCGGCCTTTTCCGTGATGTCGTGAAACTCTCCTCCGTCGTATTGATAAACCTTTACGCCTCCAAGGCCGGCGACGAACAAACTCATTTTGCCGCTGTTGTCAAAATCGGCGAAAGTTGCGGAAATGCTTCCGGCGGGGCCGGTCATGCCCGTTTTTTCCGTTACATCAACGAATCCGCCCACGCCGTCGTTGTGGAACAGATGGTTTCCACCGGAGGGCTCGATCACGTACACATCGGGAAAGCCGTCGTTGTCATAATCGCCCACGGAGATTGATGCCTGGAAGAGAGGCACCAGATTCTTGGCGGCAAAGTCGAGCGAATATTCCGAAGCCTTGATGGGCGTGCGAGGATCGAACGATGGTGCGGTTGATGCGGGCAGGTGCAGCCCCCATCGCTGCGTGGACTCCGTGAAGGCCGCAGGCCTCCTGTAGGTGCTCACCCCGGCTTCCTCAGGCGGGGCGAGTGGCACTTCGATGACGCCGTATTTCCCCGACTCCAGCGCACGGTCCTGAAGCGAAATGTTCGGCACGCGATTGCGCACGGCTTCCCAGCGCTTCAACTCCTGCTGCGCTTCGTCCTGGCGCCTCAGCCGGGCGAGCGCCGTAAAGGTTCGATATAGGCCAGCGACATAAAAATTCCGGCCTTGGCTGAAGCCCAGAGCAGTGACGCGGCGATAGGCGTCCAGGCAATCTTCATTTTTCTTCTCGGCGCAGTAGACTGCACCGAGGTTGAACAACGTGGCGGGGTCATTGGGATCGACCGCGGCAACCTGTTTGAGCGCGGCTTCCGCGTCAGGGTAGTGTGCGGCGCGCTTGGCGAGAATTCCCAGATTATATTCTGCCGAGACAAGGTGTGGGTCCATTTGCCGGGAGGTGGTCATCTCGCCCAGCGCGGCGTCGAGATTATCTGCTTCCATCAGGGCCATGCCAAGATTCAGGTGGTCGGTGGCAAGGGCCTTCCCTGAAGCCACCACGCGCTGGAATTGCTCGACGGCCTCAGGGTACTTGCCCTGCTCGAAGTAAGCCTTGCCAAGGTTGCGGGCGGTTTGCAGGGGCGCCGTGAAGTTCTGTGCTGCAAACCAAATCTGCGCGAAAGCAGCCAACGCCGCGAATGCCAATGCCCAAATTCCCGCCCGTTTGAGGAAGGAGGCGCAAGTCATCCGCAACATTCTCTCGCAGAATGCCGAATTGCGGTTGGGAAATTTGATAGTCGCAAACACGCTCGCGGCACGGCGGGGCGAAGCTGAAAAGAAATAGTACCAATGGGCCATACGCATATTCCGGAAGGTCATCTATACTTCCGTCACGGAGAGCCCCCAATGGACGAAGAGTTAAAATCTAATAGTTCTATTGAGCCGCCCAACCCCACCGAAGACGAAGTGGTGAAGGCGCTGACGGAAATCGATGAGGCGAGTAACCGCGCGCCCGCTGGCCCGGTCCCAAGTACGCCCACACCACAACCATCGTGGACCTCAAGTCCCGCGACGATCGGGATATTTTCTGTCGCGATGTTTGCGGCCATCGGCTTGCTGGCCTGGGGAATTCAGCGCGCGGTCAAAGGAGTATTTTCGTCTACCGCCGAATCCGGTGAAAGAACAGGGGGCGCGGGGCAATTGGACTGTTCAGGCGCTGCATGACATTTCCGGCCAAAACCTGGGCGCGGATTCCGCCCTTGATGGCGATCAGATGATTCTCTGACGCCATCCTGCTCAAGAATCCCAAATTGAGCAGGCAAGCTGGTGTATAATATTGCGCTTGGGGTTGTGGCCGCGGGAAGAACTTTGCCGCGGCAGTCGCTCTCTCGTTCGTCCTGGGAAGGCCTAAAGACGGGCCGGCCTGATCTTGATCCGTGAGTAGGCCGGCGGCCAAAGCAAATTTCATGCATCCACTCCTGCTTGCCTTATTCCTTGCTTCCCCCAACCCGCTGGTGAGGTATCTGCATTATGTTTTCTTCAAGAATCCATTCAAAGGCATCTATCAGCCGAACCCTTTTGACCTTTCGATCCTGATCCCTTATTTCACCATTCTGATCATTCTCTCGATTTACGGCATTCATCGCTACTGCTTGACGTATCTTTATCTGCGAAATCGCCACAACGCCGTGAAGCCTGCGGGCGAATTCGCGGAGCTGCCGCGCGTGACGGTTCAGCTTCCCATTTACAACGAGCGTTATGTGGTGGAGCGATTGCTCGAAGCGGTGACCCGCTTCGATTACCCGCGCGAGCGGCTGGATATTCAAGTGCTCGATGACTCGACGGACGAAACGCGCATCGTTTGCTCGCGGCTGGTGAGCGAATACGCGAGGGCCGGCGTCCCCATTACCTACCATCACCGGACGAACCGCGAAGGCTTCAAAGCGGGGGCATTGGCCGAGGGCATGAAGACCGCGGCGGGCGAACTTATTGCCATATTTGACGCTGACTTTGCACCGCCGCCCGGCATCATTCACCAAATGGTGCGGTACTTCACCGATCCCAAAATTGCGGTTGTGCAGGGTCGCTGGACTTGGATCAACCGCCACTACTCGACCCTGGCGGAAATTGAGGCTATCCTGCTGGACGGCCATTTTGTCATCGAACACGGCGGGCGAAACTTCACCGGAAGATTTTTCAATTTCAACGGCACGGCGGGAATGTGGCGGCGCGTGGCCATTGAGGACGCGGGCGGCTGGCAGCACGATACACTGACCGAGGATACCGACCTGAGTTATCGCGCGCAGCTTAAGGGCTGGAAGTTCGTCTATGCTCCGGAAATCGTCTGCCCCTCGGAGCTGCCGGTGGAAATCAGTTCTTTCAAGACGCAGCAGGCGCGCTGGGCCAAGGGGCTGATTCAGGTGGCGAAGAAGATTCTGCCCCAGGTGTGGCGCAGTTCGGAGCCGCTCACCATCAAGCTGGAAGCCACGTTCCACCTCACCGCGAACATCGCCTACCCGCTGATGGTCCTGTTTTCACTAATTCTGCTCCCCGCCTTGATTGTGCGCTTCTACCAGGGTTGGTTCCAGATGCTTTATCTTGACCTGCCGCTGTTCCTGGCCTCTACCTGCTCGGTTTCGACATTCTACATGGTGGCGCAGCGGGAGCTTTATCCGGGGGAGTGGCGCCGCCGCATCAAGTACATCCCGTTCTTGATGGCGACGGACATCGGGTTGGCCGTGACCAATTCCAAGGCGGTAATCGAGGCGCTCATCGGCAGAAAAACGGAATTCGTGCGCACACCGAAATACCGCCTGGAGGCGCGTGAAGAAGGTTGGGAAACCAAGAAGTACGTGCGCCGCCAGGCCGGGTGGATTCCCGCCATTGAGCTTTCCCTGGCGGGCTATTTCCTCTTCACCTCGATCTATTCCTTCAACATGGAGAATTACCTGACCACACCCTTCCTGCTGCTCTTTTTCATGGGCTACTCCTACATGGGGACCATGACCTTGCTCCAATTACCGTTGCGGCGCCTGGCGAGCGCGCTGCCCGGCCTCATCCGCCCGCGCGCCGTGGAGCACGCGACGTAATTCTCTCCATGCCGCACCGGAGATTTCCAAAAGGCAATTTCATGCTGCCGAGGCACTCAGGGTGTTGCGGACACGCTGATGCTTGACCTTGGGGGTATGCTAGACGTTCATTTTCCAGGAGGATTTCACGTGTCACGATTGCTTCCGAACCGGATGCGCGTCTCGCTGCTGGTCGCGGCCATCCTGTGCACCGCGCTCGCCGCGGGCGCCTGGGAGCGCGAACCGCTTGCCGCCTTCCACGAGCGCCGCGCGCAGTTGATTCGCGAAACGGGCGGCGAAGGCGTGATCGTGCTCTATGGTTATGCCGCGGAAGAGGTGGCGGCCAGCATTACTCCCTTCCGTCAGAATGAGGAGTTCTACTACGTCACGGGCTGGAATGAGCCTGACGCCATTATGCTGCTGGTGCCGAAGGCTCAACCGTCCGGCGCCAATGCCGAACTGGCGGAGGAGATCCTCTATATTCCGCCGCACAACCGCGGCGAGGAGCGGTGGACGGGGCCGAAGCTCGCACCCGATGACCCGGACGCTCCCGCGCGCACTGGCTTCCCCACGGTTCGTGATACCGCAAAATTCGACTCCGACCTTCAGCAGGCGCTGAAAACCTTTCCCCGCATTTACACGGAGCTGACGACGCAGCCCGAAAGCGGCGAGGATTGCTTCGTGAGAGCCACTGTGAAGAAGCTGCACGAAATGGCGCCCAACATTCCGGTTACGGACATTCGCCTGACAATTGGCCGCATGCGCGCAGTTAAGACGCCTGGTGAAATCGCCCTGATTCGCAAAGCCGTGGACGCCTCGGTGGAAGCGCACCTGGCCGCGATGCGCGCGATGAAGCCTGGCGTTTGGGAATACCAGATTGCCGCGCTGATGAAATACGAATTCGAGCGCCGCGGCTGTGAATGGCCGTCCTACCCGCCCATTGTGGGGTCGGGATTCTACTCCACGGTGCTACATTACGATGAGGACTCGCACCAAATGCAAGACGGCGACGTGGTGGTGATGGACGTGGCCGGCTCATACGGCGGGTATGCGAGTGACATCACGCGCACGCTGCCCGTCAATGGCCACTACACTGCGCGGCAGCGCGAGATTTACGAAATCGTCTTGGGGGCGCAGAACGCCGCCATAGCCGCCGCGAAGCCCGGCGCATTTGTCGCCCGGCACGGGGGCAAGGGCTTGAACGACATTGCCTTCGACTACATCAACACGCACGGCAAAGACCTGCATGGCCAGCCGCTTGGCCAGTACTTCATCCATGGGCTGAGCCATCCCATCGGGCTGAACGTTCATGATCCTGTGGATTACAACCGCGCGCTCGAGCCCAGAATGGTGGTCACGATGGAACCGGGGATTTATATTCCCGAGGAGAAAATTGGCGCGCGCATTGAAGACGACATTCTCATCACTGCCGATGGCAACGAAATTTTGAGCGGCCGGCTGCCGCGCAACGTGGATGAGATCGAAAGGGTGATGGCGGGGAAGTAGCCGGAGCAGCACTGAAGGACCTGCGCCGTTGAATTACGCGCGACGCCACGCCCAAACCTTGACTCAGATTCTCGGAAACCAACTGAAAGGAGTTGAAGCTTTCGATGTCCCGACTTCGCCTGCGATATATGGCCTTCATGGTCCTTGCGTCCGCGGTCCTGGCGGCCGTGCCTGCCGGTGTCGCCCAGGTTTCCGATCAGGCCGGCGCCCGCGACAAGGTTCTGCAATATGTCCGCAAGCGCTTCAACATTCCGGAATCGGTCAAGATCACCATGACCGATCTGCGTGAGAGCGCCTTTCCGGATTTTCTCGAGACCACCGTGACGCTTGACGATGGCAAGACGAAGCAATCGCAGCCGCTTTTTGTGTCAAAGAACATGCGCTATATCGTGGAAGGCAGCATTTTCAATCTGGGCGGCGACTCCCCACAGGACATCGTGCGGCTGATTTCGCTGAAAGACCAGCCTTCCCAAGGGCCTGCCAATGCCCCCGTGACCTTGGTGGAGTTTTCCGACCTCGAGTGCCCGGTCTGCGCGAAAATGCACGAGGAATTGGAGACGGAGGTCGTCCCCAAATACGGCGACAAACTTCGCATTGTGTTCAAGGAATTTCCTCTCGTCTCCATTCACGATTGGGCGCTCACAGGAGCCATCGCTGCGCAGTGCATTTACCAGATGGATCCTACAAAGTACGTTCAATTTCGGTCCGAAATTTTCAAGAATCAGGAAAGCATTGCGGGTGACCGTGCCCGCGATATGCTGCTGCACTACGGCGCGGACGTGGGAGTTGACAACATGAAACTCGCCACCTGCATTGACTCGCGCGCCACTCTTTCACGCGTCGAGGCCAATATGAACGAAGGAGAAGCGCTGGGAGTCGGGCAGACGCCTACCAGTTACGTCAATGGGCGAATCCTTATCGGCGCTCCGCCGGTTGCTGAAATTTCCAAGGTAATCGACGAAACTCTTCGCGATGCGAAGTGACCGTTCGAGAGTATTCGGGGCTGAGATTGTAAAGTCCTGCTAACGATGTAAACTATTGTTAAATATGCAAGTTGGGGGGTATTGAAGGTAACGAGCCTGGGGTATACTGCGTCAAAAAGCTCACGAGAGGAGATTGACTTATGCGAAGGAAAATGGCATTGGGCACGATGGGGCTCATGATTATGTTGGGGGCGGCAATCGTTTGGGCACAAGATGCTCCCCCTCAGGCGCCAGGCCCGGGACAGGGCCAGCACCAAATGGGCGATGGACAGCATCAATGGGGCAATGGTCCGCACCGGTTTGACGGCCAGCGTAGATTCGAGGGAGGTCGCGACGGGCAATTTGGGCGGCAACGCTGGGGCGGCGGGCCGGGGATGCACCGGATGGGAATGCAGGGGCATCGGGGCTTCGGCGAGCGCGGCGGCGGCATGATGCGTTTGGCGGAAAACCCACGCGTGCGCGCGGCGCTGGGCCTGACCGATGATCAGGTCGCGAAATTGCACACGATCGGAATCGACGCAGAGAAAGCCTCCGTGCAGAACCGCGCCGACATGCAATTGCGCCACATCGAGCTCCGCGAACTGATGCGGGCGGACAATCCCGATGAAAGTGCGATTATGGCGAAGATGGATCAAGTCAACGCGCTGCAAGGAAAGATGGAAAAGGCACGCGTTCAAGCCATGCTCTCTGCACGCAGCGTTCTGACCGCTGATCAAATCAAGAAGCTCAAGGCCATGAGGGAAAATCACGGAATGGGCGGCCCGGGCGGGCACATGATGATGCACGGCGGCCCTCACCGTCCTGGTGGGCCCGGCGGCCCAGGCGGTGCTGCTCCCAAGCCGCAGGAACCCCCAGTCCAGTAAGTCCCGCAGCTCATCAAAGCCGCTGGTGGCCCGGCTCAACCGGCCCGCCGGCGGCTTCGTATTCTTGGCGCTGGATTTTCTAACCCGCCGCCTTCATTCCGGCAAGTTGAATGGCCACGCCCTTGCGATAAGTGTCCTTGAGGTTTTCGACGCGCACCACGCGCCCCTGAACATGAATCCCCTCACTATTGGGATGGTAGGGCATCACCACTTCCACGTATTCACCCACGTCGTAGCCCTGAT